>JACPAV010000007.1 GCA_016180645.1 Nitrospirota bacterium
ACACCTTGCGCCTCTGGTTCCCTCGGGCAATCACGTGATACAGGAGTCCCGGCGCAAGCGGACGGAGTTGGCGAGCCACGGCAGCCACCCTGCATGTTCATCCCCACATTGTCAAGATACAAATGTCTGACCCTATTTCCCATCCCTATTTCCTACCGGCGGGGACTACTTGGTGGAGGTCGAGGGAGAGGGTTTGCTGAGGACGCGGACGAGGACGTCTTTGAAGAAATTCTTCCAAGCTTCCCATGATGCCTCCGCAGGCACCTCCTCAAGCAGGAGCCCAAGCAGCGGCTTGGCGCCGAAGAAAATGACCATGAGACCGAGAGCGGAGGCGATCACTTTCTCCGGATCGGTTTTCTGAAGCATCTCGGCCTTCATCGCGCCGCGGAGGAGCTCGATGGTGCGTCGAACTTGGAAGGTGAAAATCTCCGGATGGCGTCGTTTGATCTCCTCGAAATACTCGCCGCCGTTGGCCGACTCGCGGAGGATGATGCGCATCACCTTTTCGCTCGACTTGTAGAGCTCGAAATTCCGATCGAAAATTTCGAGGGCGAGCGTCATCGGTTCGGTGATATTTGAAAGGGCCTTTTCCGTTTCGGAGGCAATCCGCAGGATGAGTGACTCCAGCACGGCGATGTAGAGTCCTTCCTTGCTGCCGAAATGATAATAGATCATCGCCTTGTTCACGTCGGCGTTCCTGGCGATGACGTCGATTCGAGAACCTTCGAGACCGACTTCCGAGAACACATCGGCCGCCGCGCTGAGAATGCGTTCCCGCGTGCCGACCGGCTCGGCGGGGTGTGGGGCGGGGGAGATCGTCACGCGGAGGAAAAAGCGAGATCAAATCTCGATGAGAACGGCATCCCCTTCCTGCTTCACGGGGTACATTTTCGCCTCGATTATCTCGTTCATCGTGCACTTCCCGGCATCGGCCAGATCGAACTCCCATCCATGCCAGGGACAGGTGACGACCGAGCCCTGGATTTCGCCCTCACCGAGGGGACCGCCCTTGTGCGGGCAGATGTTCCGAAGGGCGTAGATGCACGCCCCCACTTTGTAGAGGGCCACTTCGGTGCCGTTCACGCTGACCAGCTTTCCCTGGTTTTCTTGGATCTCAGCCAGAATTGCCACTTTGACGAAATCTGCCATGTTGCACCTCCCAGATTCCGAGTACATCCTACAGATTGCGTAGGGGAGGGTCTTTAGACCCTCCGCGCAAGAGGGAGCATCTGAAGATGCTCCCCTACTCGAACACAGTCGAAAATCGGCGGGGACGGGCGTCCGCCTGTCCCCCCAACTTCTGACTATCTCGACTTACGCCTGCTTCTCGAAAAATTCCATCGGCTTTTTCGTGTCGATCGCCTTCGCGCCCTTGTGCCAATTGGCCGGGCAGACCTCGCCGTGCTCCTTGTTGTATTGGAGAGCATCCAGCACGCGCAGAACCTCGGAGGGGTTCCGCCCGATGGCCAACTGCTGGACCACCTGGTACTGGAGCACGCCGTCCGGATCGATGAGGAAGAGGCCTCGGAAAGCCGCCCCCAGATCTTCCTTCAGGACGCCGAAGGCCCGGCTCACCTCTTTGGTGAAATCGGCGAGGATCGGGATCTCCACGCCTTTGATGCCGCCCTTTTTCGTGTCCACTTCCATCCAAGCCTTGTGGCTGAACTTGCTGTCTGTGGAGCAGGCCACGACTTCACAATTCCGCTTCTTGAACTCCGCGCTCTCGCCCGAGAACGCCAATAGTTCCGTAGGTCACACGAAGGTGAAATCGAGCGGATAGAACCAAAGGCAAAGCCACTTGCCCTTGAAATCGCTCGATGAATAGCTCTTGAACTCGCCCTTCACGACTCCATCGAGCTTGAAGTCCGGGGCTTTCTGTCCCACTTGAATCATGAACGTAACCTCCTTAACGATGGACCAACGCGTATTTTTTCAGGATGCTTGATCCCTGCCAACCAATTACCAGAGGGTGCCCCGCAGGTCAAGCTTGTGGACCCCGGCCGGAACAGTTCGGATCGGTTCGCTCAGCTCGGGGCCCTCGATCCCGACGTTGATTTCCCCAGGCACTTGGATGAAAGTGGGATCGGTGTGAGAGCTTATCGTCTGAAACGGCTCATGTTCGTGGCTCTTTTCCTTTCGCTCACTGCGGTGGGTCTCGTCTGCACCAAAGAGGAGTCTCCCAAGATCGTGACGGTATTCGGTGAGGGAGACTACTCGACCGGTAAGAAATCGGCCTCGGCCTTTGAGGATTTCATTCGATCTTTCGTGGCGGCTTTGTCGTCGGTCTGTGGCGGACCGGATTCGGTGGGCCTGTGTCTGCTGGCCGAGTTCTGCGAGACGGTGAATCGTGTGCCTCTCGACCATTTGATCACGGGTCCGGAAATCCAGTCGATTTCCGGGTCGATCCGGATCGGGCGGTCGGCCTTCCATGAGGCGAACGCGAAGCGATACGCGGATGCCTTTGACAACCTCCAAATGGCGCTGTCCTCCGGCCATGTCGAGGCGTTGGCCGATTCGACGTGGAACGATGTTTTCGCGCTTCCCCTCCTGACCGGGGTCCAGAAAGACGGCGATCCATGTTTCTCTGTCGATGAGTGCGAGCGGGGTCTGGTCTGCAATCTGGTCGGCTGTCCCGGCCGATGTCAGCGGCTACCCGGCGCCGGGGAACCCTGTCTGCCTGAATTTCTTGCCGAGGAGCAAGAGTCGATCCTTTCCTTTGCAAGCTCCGGAACCGTCGAAGTGGAGCAGTGCGATGCATCGTCCACATGCGATGAAAAGACGAGCACCTGCGTGGCGCGCAGGGTTCAAGGAGATCCATGCCTCGATTCGGGCGGGTGCGTGAAGTCACTCTACTGCCGTTCGGGCCGATGCGTTTCGTTCAAGGAAGCCGGCGGGTCCTGTGTGAATCGGGTGGATCGTTGCGCCCTGGGATTGACGTGTCGAGAAGGGGCCTGCAAGCCGCCGGCGAAAGAGGGCGAGCCGTGTTCCGGGAGTCCTTCCGCGTGCACGGCGGGTCTCATCTGTCGTGCCGGCGGTTGCCGCTTGCCGGGGGTTGAGGGCGAGCCGTGCGCCCGTCTCAACGAAGATCTCGATTTTGCCCAATGCCAAACTGGGCTGACCTGTTCTGCGGAAGGAAAGTGTTCCGCAAAACTTGGCGCCGGAACGGAATGCAACCGGATCGATGTGTGCAAGGGATATTGCGACGGTCTGTTCGCCTCCGGCAAAGGGACCTGCCGCGATGCCTTTCCTTCCGCGGGGGAAGCCTGCGGCGCCGAGGGCGAGTGCGAGTTTTGTGCCCAGTGCGATGGAAAAACGAAGATCTGCTTGGCCGTGGGGATCGGCGCCGCGTGCATGAAGGATTCCGACTGCGCCGGGGATGAACTCGCCTGCGATGCGGCGTCCTCCCGATGCGCGATCAAGCCGGTGCTCGGCGAGGCCTGTGATCCAAACGTGGGATGCTCATCCGACTTCTACTGCGGGCCGGACGGGGCCTGTCGGGCGGGAGACCGGTTCCGGTACGAATCCTGTGCCTATGATAGCCAGTGTGTGAGCGACCATTGCGAAGGGAGATCGTGCGCGGGGGGGGCGTGCCGTCCCCCGGAAATCCCGGCGGCCGCGAAGATCCCCGCCCGATAGATCCGTTGCTTGACAGCGATGAGGTCTCTTTTATAAGATAGCCGAACCAAGACGGGCAAAGCGAGGGCCGCGTCGGGGCCAAGGGGGCGACCGGGCGGAAACAAGGGGAGACGGAAAGGAAATGCGGGATCGGGAGCCTGCCCAATGCATCTCATGTGGGGAAACCACCGAACATTCATCCTTGCCCTATTTCTTGCCGCGTGTGAGTCGCGGGAGGAGGCCGGCTTGGGGGTCAAGATTTCGGGTCCCTCGCAGGCGCGCAATGGAGATCGAGTGACATTGCGGACGGAGGTGGGCCTCTCCGGAGTCGATGTCGCCGCGGATTTTTCTTCTCTCGACACCAAGTTTGATGCCTCCAACGTCTCGACCCAGGATGTGGGGAACGGGATCTACGAGATCGGCTATGTTATTTCGACGTCCAACGCCCGTCCCGACGGCACCTACCTGATTTCCATCGGGTTGAAGATCGGGGGGGGGGATGGAATCGTAGTTCGCGGGACTCACGCCATCGCCTTGTCCAATGCCATTCCCCGCGCCGGAACCGTTCAGGCCGATGCGCGGTCCGCACGCATCGCGGCTTTTGCCTCGAAGGATACTGTTTTCGGTTTCGAGGTGGACGTGACCACCGCGCTGCTCTTCGGGGGAATGGACATCGTGGCCCCGAAGGCCGATCCGACCTCGATGGCCGCCATTTCCAATGCCTACTTGTATCAAGATGCGGACCTGGACGGAAAGGTGAGCGCGGCCGACAAGCTCCTGGCGCAAGCGAGCCCCCGAACTTCGGGTGCCGAGGACTTTGTCGTTGAACTTCGCGCCGATCCCAAGCTTTCTCTTACCACGGGACGATCGGCATTCGTGGTCGCGGTCGATGCCGCATGCTCATCCACCGCTCTTTTGGGAAAGACCCTCAAACTTACGGTACCCAAGGATCGCCTCTACCTCACGGGTCCCAACAATGAGGCGGCCGACATTGGCGGCGTTTTGCCGATCGAAGTGGACGTCACCGGCTCATCGCCCTTCGAAAAACTCTGGTCCACGACGCTCGGCATCCTTCCGGCGACGATCGACTTTGGCGCGAGCACCGACATCAACGGCGATTCCACCCAGGAGTTGATGCTGCTGTCCGCAAAATCCCGCTATCTATGGATTCTTCGCAGTCCGTCCTTGACGTCCTTCGAAAGCGTTGAACGCTACGATCTGGGAGTGACCGGGCTGGTAGATGTATCGTTTGTGGATATCGACCAGGATGAGATCCTGGACGTGGCGGCGAGTTCGAACGTGACCCGGGGCCTCACGATTCTCCTCTCGAAGGAAAACTTCAAGCCGCGTTCCTTCAACCTGCGGCCGAAGAACACGGCTCTCCTGATCGCCAAAGGGTTCACGGACGCGAACGGTGATGGCGTATGGGATGCCGTGACGCTCGATCAAAAGCGCTCGACGCTCGTCATCGCCACCGGCAAGTTCGATTCTACGACCGGCTTCTCCCTATCCCCGCTCGCCGAAACGGCGACAGGCCTGACCGGAGTCACGGCGTTCGGTTCGGCGGACGTGACAGGCGACGGCGCCTCCGACGTCGTCCTCGCGACGACGGGGCTTCTGGAAGGGGCCCTCCATATCTACACGGCCCCCAAGAAGGACGGGCAGTACGAGCTTCTGAACAAGATCGGCGGCCTTCCCCGGATCGATCTCCTACGTTTAGCGGACCTCCAGGGGGACGGATTTGTGGAGGCCGTGGTGGTGAATCGCCAGGGCGCGCTCCGGATCGTGGAGATCACCCCCGAGGGACTCTCGAACACGGTCCTCTCCCGAAACGACCTCGTCGATCCCACGCGGTTGGAACTCGTCCAGCTCGATCAGGAGATCATGGACCTCGTCACCCTGGAGAAATCCGGCAGTCTTGTGCGCACGATGTTCTTGAACGCTTCCGGCAGGGTGGCGAAGGAGACGTCGGTCGACCTGTCGAGTGCATCGAGTGCGCAGATTTCATCCGCCGGGGGATTCATGTTCGCGGACTTGGATGGGAACCAGGCGCCCGATCTGGTGCTGAGTGAATCGAACCGCCTGTCGGTCTTCAAAGGCATCGGAACGGCGTGGTCTTTCCGGTTCAGGACATCCGCGGATCCCTCGCCCTCGGGCGTGGGACTCCTCTCCACCGCGGGAAAAGTGGAAAGGGTTGTGGTTCCAGACAAGACGAACAGCAAAGTTTACGTGTACGAAGTCGGAAGCTCCGGAGGCTTGGGAGCCATTCTCAAGACGCTGGACACGGCGGCAGGCGGGCTGAGTCTGAAGACGGGCGTTTTTGCGGGTGGAGTTTCGGAAGACCTCGCTTTGCTTCAGTCGGGTGGATCCATTGCCATTTTGAAAGGAGCTGATTTTTCGACGTCCGGAACGCTGACTGCCGGTTCCTCCTCAAAAGGATTGCGACTCGGCGACGTGAACAAAGACGGCCGCATGGATCTGATTTCGGCGGATCCAGATGGGTCGTCGGCTTCCTATTTTATCAGCGGCGGAGCGGGAAGTTTCGCTAAGTTCACGGTCAGTCTCCTCTCGGGACCTGAGGACGTGCTGATGAGCGTGGACATCGATGGAAACGGGATGTTGGACCTTGTGAGCGCCCATCCGACGGCGCGGTTGATTGGATTTGTGACGGGGGACCCGTCAACCGGCAGCTATGGGGCGCCTCGCTCGATTCCGGTGAAGGGAGTGCCGGTCCGGCTGGGCGCCGGGGACGTGGACGGCGATGGGAAAACGGACGTGATCGTCGGCCGGAAGGACGGCGTTTTGGACGTCTATTCTGTCGGGGGAGCCGAAGGGCTTTCCCTGGCGCGTTCGATCGATCTTGGCGGAGAGGCGACCCAACTCTACGTGGACGATTTCGATTTGGACGGGCGGGCGGACATCCTCGCGCTGCTCCAGGCGGGGTCCCGTGAGCCGCTGTCCTCGATCCTGCTCCTGAAGAGCCGTGGAGCGGGGGAGTTTTGCGCGCCCGCGGTTTTTCCAGCCCCTTCGGATCCGAGTGACTTCGCGCTGGGCGACTTGGACTTGGACGGAGCGACGGACCTCGTCATTCTCGGGAATGCGGACAAAGACGTGGAAGGCTACCGGAATACCTTCCTGGACTAGGCGGAGATGGTGCGTGAGGGCTTGATAATGGATATTACGACTGAGACATGAAACTTGAAGGGCTTTTGATCTTCTCTTCCCTCCTACTTGCGCTTTGCGCCTTGCGTCCTGCGTCCGGCCACGCGTTCACGCCGTTCAGCCCGTCCAATCTGCTGAGGGACGGTGAGGGACTGGTCGGCCTCGATGGAGGACTGGTCAACGAAACGCTCAACGTGACGGGAAGTTTCGGCACGGGGGCGGCCAGGACCCGTTACGAACTCAGGGGCGTGGCGTTGGGTGGCGTGGGGGGTTACGGTTTTACGGACCGGATGGACGGATACCTCCGGTTCGGAGCGATGGTGTCGCCTTCATGGGGCGACAAGGAAAAATCGAACGCTCTCGTGGGCGGGGTCGGATGCCGGTACATGATCGCCGGGAGCCGGGCGGCGGAACTCGGCCTGTTCGGGGATGTGGAGTTCATCTCGGCTGCTGAAAACGACACGAACCTGACGATCGGAAACGTGAACGCGCCGGGCCGTGTGGAGCTGAGGAATCTCATCAACGTGACTCTCGGGATCGGCCCTCAGTGGTGGTGGAGGGTCGGGGCGCAGAAGTACATCATGCCCTCCCTCTACGCCTTCTTCAGTCCCCGATTCGTCGGGAGCGGCCTCTATCGTCAGGCCGGGGCGTCCGCGGACACGCCGGCGAAAGAGCTGGACGACATCGAGGCGAGCGCCAAACAACTGGCGGGCTTCGGCGGCTCGGTCGGTTTGGATCTCCGAACGGTGATCTTTCGATCGAACGTCCGCTGGCTCGGCGCGCTCGGCGGCGCCCTCAGCGTGGAAGTGCCGTTCTGAAATCGTGAAGAGTGATGGGTGAACAGTGAAGTGAAGGAAGAAGGAGGAACAATGAACAGGAAAGAAATCGTTGATCGGTCGATCGCCGGGGCTTGCCGCGCCGCGCACGCGGCCGGACTACTCGTTGCTTTTCTCATCACCCTTCACTCATCACTCGTCACGCGCCTCGCCTTCGCGGGCGAGGCGGCGGCGGGCCGCAAAGCCCCCCAGATGGAGCTGAAATGCGACCAAGTGGGAGAGACCTTGCGATGTGAATCGGAAGGAATGAAATTCGAAATGGTGCCGCCCCGGGATGCCGATCTCCCCAAAGCTTCCGGCCGCGACTTGAAAGAGGCCTACGTGAAAGGATACAAGCGCGGCCTGCAAGAAGCGGCCACACTCCGCGAAGAACTGACCCAGGCGGAGCACTACGTTTGGAAACGACCGATCGTCCAAAAAGTGTGGATGCCCCCGATGATCGTGTCCGGCGTCTTCCTGCCGGGGCACCACGAATTCGTCCTGCTCAAACCTGGCGAATGGAACCTGGCTCAAGACACAGCGAAGGAGGAAAAATGATCAAGAAATTTACAGCGCTTAGCTTTTGGCAATCAGGCGCAAGGGTTTACCATCAAGCGCCTGACGTGTGGCCCGCAGCCTTCAGCCTGTTGCTGGCCGCATCCGGCCTTCTGCTCGCATGCGCCGCCTGGGCGGCGGGGCCAGAAGACGCCGGCTTGGCCGCGACCCAGCAGGTGACCGGTGTCGCCTGCGGAGTCATCGGCCTTGTACAGGGCGTCGTCGGTAAGATGCTTGCATTCATTTTCCTGGCAGCAGGAGCGGTTGCGGCTTTCGCGGGCAAGTGGGCCTACGTGGCGGGCGGAATCGGCGGCGGACTTCTCTTGATCGTTGGGCCAAAGATCCTCGCGACCGCCTTTGAGACTGCCCAAAACTGCCCCCCCTGACACGAGGTGGGGGGCAGTCCTCGTGGCCCGTTGAACCACCCGCGAACTATGAAAATGCTGCGCAAATTATCCAGCGATTGAAGCATGAGCAAGCATTCTCGAAGCAGCATGAATGGACTTGGGTCCTCCCAGCACTCTGGGTTCCTAGAGCGAAGCGTCAGGCCATACCTTGCTCTGTCCGTATTGGTATTGGCGTGCGACAGCAAAGAAACACCTACAAGTGCTGAATCACTCGCGCTGGAGCCTACTGAAGTTGCCCCCGACCAGTCCACCGTCCAAACAGGTAAGGAGACAATTGCTGAAGTAACGTTGACCGATTTCCCACAAGACCCGAGTGCTGACACTTCAGCCTCTTTCGCGTTCCAAAGTTCAGGTGGCGGAAAGTTCGAGTGCCGGTTGGACGGTGCGCAGTGGGAACCGTGCGCTTCTCCAAACAAATACGAAGAACTGGCAGAGGGGGAACACGTGTTCGAGGTAAGGGCGGCGTCAAGCGATGGAGTGACTGGTTCATCACCGGCCAAGTACGTGTGGCTGGTCGATTCTGCTTTGCCTCGGGTATTGGTCGAAACCAAACCCAACAAGATTTCTGACGCCAATTCCGCCTCATTTGTCTTTTCCTGCACCAAGGCAGAGTGTTCGTTCAAATGCTCTATTGACGGGGGTGAATTGCTGCCTTGCGCATCCCCTTGGAACGTTGCAGAGCTTTCCGAAGGTAAGCATCAGGCAACAATCGAAGTTTACGTCCAGGAAGGGCAGAGGAAAGGTGAATCTTTTTCCTACGAATGGCTCGTCGATCTGTCCGCTCCCAATTTCTTGACATTCAGCGTTGTGAGCGAAGGAGAAAGCGGCTACGGCGCTTCTCCCACACGTGGTGAGTTTGCCTCAATAGCCGTGGGATCGGACGGCGTTGCTCATCTGGCCTACTACGACTCCGATGCAGATGATCTGAGATACGCTACGAACCCTGGAGGAGTATGGAGAACTGAAATTCTCTCCGCCAAAGGTAATGTGGGCACGGCAACTTCGCTGGTCCTTGATGCCGACTCCAAAGTCCATATCTTCTTCCGAGATGAGACCAATAAGGACCTGAAGCACATTTCGAACAAGGCGGGCGCTTGGGCCGAGGAGGTGATTGACGCTATGGATGACACCGGCTATTGCCCATCTGCCAGGCTTGCCCCGGATGGGAAACCGGCCGTGGCTTTTGTGAGGCATGTTACTTCCGAGTATGAGCCTTCCTACCAGTTGAGATTCGCCAGCGGCGTTTTGGGGCCGTGGGTTTCCGAGTTGGTGGATATGACCTCCGGTGGGCTGCTGTGCGGGGCCAGCTTGGCTTTCGATACCGGGGGTCTTCCTCATGTCGTCTACGGTGGCGGTGTATCCTTTCAGTTGAAGCACGCGATGAAAAGCCTGGGCAATTGGGCGGCTACTCCCATTCCGAACTCACTGGGGGCCAGTGGAAATGCATCTGCGGCGTTCGACAAACAGGGGAACCTTCACGTGTCCCACTACGGTGCTGGAGTCTCCTACTCGATCCGGAGCGCCTTCGACGGCTCCTGGACCACCGGCCAAGTTATAGGTGGCTATTGGGGCCGGGACGGAAGCGGATTGGCTACCGCGCCCGACGGTTCGGTAGACATGGCCTACTCTGGGAATCTTCAAGAGTTCAAGGTCTACTATCGAACGAACGCGAGCGGTGCATGGCTGACCGATACGCTCGATGACAAGGATGGTGGAAGACTTTCATTGGCGGTTGACAAGAATGTGAAGGCCCACATAGCCTACTATCGGCAGAAGCAGCACCATCTGGCATACGTAACGAACCTCACGGGTCCTTGGCTCACAACGGTTGTGGACGGGGCCGGCATGGTGGGGGAGTTCGTGCGGGTAGCCCGGGACAAGGATGGGTACCTGCATTTCATTTACTACGGTCGCAGCGCAGGGCAAATCAGAGATATTTACTCTTCGGGCAGCCAAACTTACTTGTTTTGGCCCGCAGGCTCGAACGGGGTGGTGGATGTCGTTGGCTCCACGGGCGAAGGACTGTCCGTGGTAGGTGAAAAGACCGGCGTTCTCCATGCTGCCTACTTCGACTCGAAGTCCGGAGATCTCAGGTATGCGAGCAACGCCTCCGGGAAGTGGCAGCCGGTGACGGTAGACTCCGATGGCGACGTGGGTAGGAACCCCGCACTGGATGTGGAAGTGGATGGTTCCGTTTTCATCAGCTACTACGATGCCTCGAAGGGCGACCTCAAGATTGCGGAACGCCAGACAGGCTCTGAGGCGTGGAGTGTAGGCGTAATCGACGCAGACGGGGACGTTGGAAAGTACAGCTCCCTTCGAGTCGGCCAGGATGGGCGGGTTCACATTGCATATTATGATTCCTCAAAGAAGAGGCTTCGGTACGCCGTTCGAGAAAACGGCTCTTGGACTACCAGCGCGTTCGAATCCGAGGCGGGTTCGGACATTGGTATGTGGCCGTCTCTAGACTTGGGACCTGACGGCGTTGTTCATATTACGTATTGCAACGCGACAAAGAAGGACATGCTGTATGCGTATGGCCCAGGCAAAGACTGGAAAATAGAGAGCGTGGATTTTGCCGGTGATGTGGGTTCCCACGGTTTCATGCGCACGGATAACCTTGGGTTTGTTCATGTCACCTACCGCGACGAAACAAATGGGGCGCTGAAGTACGCAACGAATCGTCGGGGGAAATGGGAAATCGTTCAAGTACAATCCAAGGAAAATGCCGGGCTTCAAAGCTCCTTCGTAATCGGTGACGACGGTGTTCTCGACGCTGCATACTACGCGGCTAGTACATCTGCCGTTGTACATACGAGAATCCAGCCATGAGCCGGCCCCCTGAAAACTCCCAATTTGCATCCTACTCTTTGCGCCTCACGCCACACTCCTCACCTCTCACGATTCCATGGCCCTGAAAGTCCATCCCAATATCGACAAACCCATCACGGTGCTGGGTTTGGAGCCTGAAGAATGGGCGGTGCTGCCCGCCACCATGGGGCTGGTGAACCTGCTGACCGGGTCCGCCGTGCTGGCCATCGTCTTGAGCCTGGCCTCGGTGGTGGCCATCAAGAGAATCAAAAAGGGAAAACCGCCCGGCTACCTGGTCCACTTTCTTTATCGCCTCGGCCTGCCGGTGAAGGGTTGGCCCCGCGCCCGGCGCGGTGATTGGAGATACAACTCATGACGCAACCGCGGTTGCCGAAGTTTTGGGAGGTGTGGGGGGAGGCGGAGGCGAGATACAACGTGGTGCGGCTGTATGCGGCGTCCGTCACCGTGCTGGCCGCCTTGCTGGTGGGGGTCGTCGCCTACATGGCGGGGAAGCCGACGCCCGTTCTGATCGTACCGGGTGCGGAAGAGGCGTCCATTCTCAAACCGGGCCGGATGACGGAGACCTACGTCGAGGATACGGCCAAGTCGTTTGTTCTTTCGTTCGCGAATTGGAACTACTCCACGGTGGACCAGTCCTTCCAGTCGGTCCGGGCAATGATGGATCGCGCGATTTTGGCTGAGTTCGATCTCCGCGCCGCGGATCGCATCGAGGAGATCCGCCGGAACCAGATCTCCGAGTCGTTCCACCCGTCGGCTGTCAAGCTCTCCTCCCAAGAAGGAGATCGCTATGTTGTACATCTTGAGGGCATCAAGGAAACCTACGTGGGGACGAAGCCGGTTTGGTCGGGCGGGTACTACTACGACCTGGTGATGAAGAAGAAGGCGCCCACTCTATCCGATCCGCGTGCCCTCGCCGTGGTGAAGTTGAGCCAGGGGGAAATGAAGCCGATGGCTCAGGCGGGAACCGGGTCTTCCACTCCGTAAGGTCATTGCCCCGAAGGATATTGCAGCAGCTGCGGGGCTGAGATACAGTCCGGGACATGCTGAAGACCACGGTCCTCGTCGTGGGGAGCTTCTCCGTTCAGTTCTTGGTTCATCTCCTCGTCTTTCATTTCCGAACGATTCGGAACCGGTTCAAGACCATTTTGGGCATCGCGTGGGGGGGCTTGGCCCTTTATGGCATCCTGTATTTCACGACGCCCAACGAGGGACTCTGGTTTGTAGCGGAGGCGACCGCCGCGCCCGTGTCGAATCCATGGATCCTGGCCGGTCACTTTCTGCTGGGGGTGCTCCTCTACGCCTTCTTCTTCATGGGCTATCTCGAATTCTATTTCACGGCGGACCGGTCCATCAGTTTCCGGATCATGATGATGGCGGAAGATGCTCCGGGGAAAACGATTCGATACGAAGAGCTGGTGAAGACTATAGATCCGAATTCAATCATAGACTGGCGTTTGGACGATCTGGTGTATGGCGGGTATCTCACGCGGCAGGATAAGAGTTATTCGATCACGCGCAAAGGGTATGTTACGCAGAAGTTCTATCGGTTTGCGGTGAAGTTCCTGAATCTGGGTGGGTATCACTAGATCAAGTTTGTAGGGGAGCATCTTCAGATGCTCCCGGTTTGGGAGGGTCTAAAGACCCTCCCCTACGAGGGAGCTCTCTACCTATGCAGGTCGGGTCACTCCGGAGTAGGCTCCAGAAGGGAGCGGCGGATTTCTTCGAAGACTTCCGACGCGTAAAGCAGGCCGAGGTGGCCGAGGTTCTTGAGCTCTACGTTTCGTCCAAGTCCGGGGAGCCGGGCGTTGCGGGGTGGATGGATCGCCCAATCATGGATGGAATAGATCGAAACCATCCGCGTGCCGTTGGTGGATTCCTTGTTGAGGTCTTCCAGAAGAGGATTTCCCGGTGTGAGTTCCTTGGGAATCTGGCCCACGCCGAATGTCGATATTTTCGTGCCTTGATTGGGCGAACCGAGCGTGACGAGTGCATGCACGTGTTTCTTGCCGCCCAGTTTCGTAACGTAGTAGCGCGACACGATCCCCCCCAGGCTGTGCCCGATGAGATCGAAGCTGGTGGTTCGGGTTCGGCGCATCACCTTCTCCGCAAAGTGCTTGAGGCGGACGGCCCGCCCGTGAACCCCGCCAAACACGGGAAGCAGATTGAGAGTGAAGATGTTCTTCCAGCCGGAAGCCCGGAGCCGTCCAATCAACGGATAGAAGGCTGATCGGTTGTGGCCGAAACCGTGAACGAGAATTACGGGACGACGAACCGCCGCATCTGCCGAGACGTTCTTTCGTCCATACACCCAACCGAAGGGATACAGCCACAGGAATGAGCCGAGCATCAGCGCCTCTTTGAAATTGGTCCAGACGAACTCCCGGGCCTTCTCGGGCCTTCCCGACGCCACGTAGTCAAGGAGATTCACGAGATCCTTTTGTACGCGCGTCTTGACCTCGTCGATTCCGTCTTCGATACCCATTTTGGACTCTACTATTCTATAACTTATGACGCAGTGCGTCTAGCACCGAGACTACTACCTGTAGGCTTCCGCCTTGGAAGAGTCAACTTATAGTAGGACTGGAGCCATCCTATAGAGGCTAAGAGCCTCTAACAGAATGCCGATTCGTAGGGGAGCATCTTCAGATGCTCCCTCTTGTCGGGAGGGTCTGAAGACCCTCCCCTACGCATTCTGTTAGCAGAACTGGAGGAGGATGCGCACCCGGTCGGACGCGGCGCGTTCAGCTGTGCCTGTGACGGCACGAACCGGGGGTTCCTCGGCCCTTGCCTTGATCCGCTTGTCCAGGTTCTCGCAGCCAACGGTCCGACCGGTGGAGTCGCAGGTGCTTCTCATTTGCATGATGAGGTAGTTCCGGGCGGTGCCGGCCCGGTTGCGGGCGAGCTTCTCATCCCGCCCGGCTTCCGCCGACGAAAGTGAGGCGCCACCGACCAGCAAGACGGAGACGTGGGGCTGCTTGGTGAGAACGCGGCCAAGGCGCCGAAGCGTCGAGACGGATTCGCCCTTCAAGTCCGCCGAGCCTGCCGGGAAGATCAGGCCGGCTTTGATCTCCAGCGCGAGCGTGTTATCCACCGAAACCCAAGCCACTTCACCGAAGGATTGTTGGAGCTCGCGGAGCAGCGGGCTTTCATCGATGGCGAGCGAGACCAGCGCGGTGACCCAGAGGATTGGATTCAACATGCCCTAGGCCTCTTCCCAGCAGATTTGGAGATCGAAACCGGCCTTCACCCACTCCCGCAGAACGCCCATGCTGTAATCCCGGCCGATTTCCGCATTGCCGGTATGATATTTCCCCACGGCTTTCAGGAAGTCGAGAGGGTGAAAGTCGAGCAGGCGTCGAAGAATGCGGGCGCCGGTTTCCACATTGCGGTACGGGTTGAGGAGATCGGCGATGGAGAGCCCGTAGCGCGATTTCCAGATTGTGTAACTTACCTGCATGAGGCCGACATCCACGTTGGACTTGGCCCGGATGGCGGACGTGAGGGCATGGTCGCGGCTGGGGGGGAACACAGCCTGACCGTCCACGTTGAGCGCAAAGGGGCGCAGCCCACTTTCACGACGGGCAATGGCGTAGAGGAGTTTGGGGCTGATGCCGTTGTTCAGGCCTGCTCGGGTGAAGGGGTCGCCGCAGATCTCACCGGCGCGAATCTGCATGGGTGTTCCGTTCGCCGCCCCCGAAGCGGAGCGGATGGGGGCGGCCAGTGGGACCCCGGGGAGACCGGAGACGACGGCAAATAGGAAGAAAGTGAAACAGAAAATGCGCACGAAAGCTCCCAAGTATTGTGGTGAATTATAGACGTTGTGTTGTCTGTGGTCAAACGGACTTGGCGCTTCGGTTTTTGCGACGCCTCCGCATGACGATGAAAACTCCAACAAGGACAACTGCCGGAACGATCCAGGCCCATGGCGGCACGCCGCCGACTCGAAGGGGATACGAAAAGTATTCCGTCGCCCCCAGCGTGGAGAGATTGACACGGAGGATGTAATCACCGGATTTCATGTCTCCCGGGAGCCGGCCCAGAACGGCGTCGAAGGATTTGGTCTCTTCGCCTTTCAGGTCCACCAGCCCGATGCCACGATGCTGAAGCCAGTGGCCTCCCCGGTCCTCCATGGCGGACACCCTGAACCAGCGCGGGAATACGGTGGGATTGCGAACTTCGGCCTGTACGACTAGCGGCTCACCCGGACTGAGACGCTCGGGTCCGCCCAGGTGGTATTCAAGTTGGCCGAGAGTACCGGTTTTCTCGAACACCCTTGCGGGTCAGGCGGCCTTGCGCTCGAGGTTTTCCACGCGCCGCGTCAGATTCTGGATGGCCGCGTCTTGCTCCAGCCGGTCCTTCCCGACAAACTCGGCAATTTGACGCATCGAGGTCTCAATATTGCCCAAGCGCACGGAATGCTCCCGAAGACTCTCACCATGTTCCCGAAGGATCTGACCGTGTTCCCGAAGGATCTGGCGGTGTTCGGAGAGTTCGGACTTGATCGCGCCGAGTTCCGACTTGATGCCATCCAGCTCGCCGAGCTTGCCCTTGATGAGGCCGAGTTCCGACTTGATGCCATCCAACTCGCCGAGCTTGCCCTTGATGTGGCCGAGTTCACCCAGCATGGCTTGGAGGAGTTCGTTCGTTTGGGCGAGGCCGTTTCCCTTGCTCCCCTTGGTCATGTGGAAATCCTAGCGCAACAGGGGACCGAATTCAATACGGGGTCAGTTCCCGGTGCGGGCGGCGTTCTTTTGGAAGGTGGGCCAGGAATGGGAAGCGGTGCCGCTGCCGGCCACGGTGATTTCGAAGACGTAGATCTTGTCGTCCGCGGAACCGACCACGAGCTCGAGGTTGGAATCCGCGTCCAGGTTGGCCAGCGTCGGTGAGGAAAGGGCCGCTGTTCCCGCGACGATCGGCCAGCCGTCCGCTTCGGTATTACCATTGGCGACTTCCCTCGCCGTGATCTGTCCGTTCGGCCGGGCGATGACGACTTCCTGAGTTCCGTCGTTGTCGACATCGGCGAGCATGGGTGAGGCGGTCAAGACCCCGAGACCGGTGACGGGCCAGTTCGAGGCGCCTGAGGCGTTGGAGCCGGTGGAGCCGTCTAGAATATAGACCTCGCCCGCCTGTGTGGCCACGATGATTTCCAGCGGAGGGGAGGCGCCGAGGACGTTGGCTACGGCGACGGAAGCCGTAATGGACGGCGCGCCCGCTATCGTGCGGGTTGTGACCGCGCAGGAGGCGGTATCCAAGATATGAATCTTGCCGTCATTCGAGGCCACGATGATCTCCAGCGCGCCGTCGGCATCCACGTTGGCCACGACCGGTGAATTATTGAGGGCGGCGGACGAGCCGCCGTCCACATCCGCATTGCCTCCACAGACGGACGAATCCAGGCCCGTCGCTCCGGTCAGAATGCGGATTTGGCCGTTGCCCGTTCCCACGATCACTTCGTTTCCGGCCGAACCGCCGACATCCGCGATGGCCGGCGCCGCATTGGTTCCGGAAATTCCCGCAAAGGTCCTGGACCACTGCGTCGCGCCCGTCCCGAATTCCACCGCATAGACGACCATGTCTCCGGCGCTGGTGCCGTGGACGACGACTTCGACGGCGCCGTCGCCGTCGATATTGCCCACCGCGGGAGTGGAGTTCGCTCCCACGCCCGCGAGTGCGATGGTCGGCGTGGCCGACGCGGTGTTGTGCTCGAAGAAGTGGAGGTTTCCGTCGGACGCGGCGATGGCGAACTCTCCCTGAGCGTCGCCGGTGGCCAGATTCCCTCCGGCGGCGGATCCGGCCGTTACGCTGCCGCCGAGCGCGGTGGGCCCGAACACGTCGGTATCCGTATTCGTGAGTGTGTAGAGATTTGTGCCGGCCCCTTCGGCGGAGGCAGCGATGATTTCGCAGATGACGCTCGTGCTGTTGCAGGAATCGGCGCCGGTGTCCAGATTCATGACGAGCGGCGCGTTGGATACGTCCGCCGCCGGAGCGGTCGATCTCGGCCACTGGTTGCCCCCGGGGCACGGGCCCTCCCGGCCGAAGACGATCTCCACGGAAGGCGGGGAGGAGTAGGATGCGCTGTTGCCGGCGGGGTCGCTGGCGGTGATGACGATGGGACGGTTCGGCTGAGTCGTTTCGGTTCCCGCTATGGTGTAGGAGTAGGAAAGATCCATTTCGTTGTTGCCGGCGTCGTCCGAGCAGGCGGCGAGGCAGGAGGCGGCATTTCCGTCCACCGTCACGGACGGACTGGGCGCCCCGCAGGCAAAGGCCGTCTGGGCGCACCGGATCCCTTCGCCTTGGATGGTGAAATCGATCTGGATCACGTCGCACTTGGCGAGGGGGGTCGCGGCAACGGGCGTGTAGACGAGGTTGGCGAAGACGGGCGCCGTCGTATCCACCCGCATGGTGTTGCCCGAGGAGTAGGTGACTTCGTTGTAGACGACATCGCGCACGATGATCTTGTATTGATAGCAACTCCCTCCGGCCACCGCATCCACGAAGGAGCTGCCGCACGTTCCCTGCGTGGAGAGGGGATTGAACGCCCCGGGGGCCGCGCATGTACCGTCCGCCTGGATGGCGGCCACGCTGCGCTGAAGTTCGCAGCTTCCGATCCCGGAGACCGGGGGACCGCCGGCGTCGACTCCGGTGCCCCAGGTGATGGTCGGTCCGGTGGAGCTTGAGTCTCCGTTGGTGTAGCTGATCGATCCGCCGGCGGGTGCCGCGAGGTCCCGAATGACGCTGAAGCTGTTGGTCGACGAGTTTCCGGCTTTGTCATTGCAGGTGACTGTGGAGGCGGCGCTGAACGTGCTGGCCGGGCCGAGTACCGCATCTTCCCAATTGTAGGTTTGCTGGTAGGGCGTGGCTGAATCTACGGCGCCCGCTGAAACCGTGGCCAGAAAGGTTACATTGTCCATTCCGCCCGAATCCGTTGCGCCGACGGTGACGATGAAGCTTCCATCCGTCGAGTTGTTGTTGTACCAGACCGTCGTGGTGGAGACGGCCTGTTGGTTGATATCCGGATTCTCGGCGATGGTGGGTGCCGGGCAGGTGGGGTTGGTGGTGTCGATGACGAGATCGGGCGCCATGGCGGCGGAGTCGGCCGATTCGTTTCCGGCTGTGTCGGCTGAGCGGGCGACGACATTGGCGTAGGACGCCGGGCCGAGGGCCGAGCTGGTGCAGGACCACGCGCCACCTCCGCCGGAGGTGACGGAACAACGCTGAGTTCCGCCGATGTAGAGGCGAATGGTGGTCGTGGCCGGCCCGGTCCCGTTGAAGAGGGGGGTTGTGGCGTTGGTGATATTGTCCGTTGTGGAGGAACCGGAATCGCTTCCGGGGTCCAGGTCCGGTGCGGCGGGAGCGACCGGCGCGGTGGTGTCGATAGTGACGTTTAAGGACGGCGAGTCCGGCCCTTCGTTTCCGGCTGCATCCACGGAGCGGGCGATCACCGTGTGGGTGGCCTCACCGAGGGCGGTGCTCGTGCAATTGGTGTAGTCGCCCAGCCCGGTTGTGTCCACGGTGCAACGGAGGGTATCGGGGCCGGTGGTATAGATTCTGACCTGCCCCGGGGGGGGGGCAGCGCTGGCCGTCAGGTTCTCGAAGGACGGCGTCGTGTCATTTGTGATGTTGTCCGTGGAGGAGCTGCCAGAATCGCTGGCGGCCATGAGGTCCGGCGCCGAAGCCGGGGCGGCCGGCGCCGTGGTGTCGATCACCAGATCGGGCGACAGGGCGGCCGAGGCTGCCGATTCGTTTCCGGCGGCATCCCTGGTGCGGGCGACGACGTCGTTGTACGTGGCCTCGGCAATGGCGACTCCCGGCGTACAGGCCGAATAGGCGCCGAAGCCGTCCGTCGTGTCCGTGCAGCGAACGGATCCGCCGACGTAGACCCGGACGATTGTGTTGATCGGCCCGGTGCCGCCGAAAGTGGGTGTGGTATCCGTGGTGATGTTGTCCGCGCTCGATTTTCCGGAGTCGCTTGCGGCTTGGAGGTCGGGCGTGCCCGGCGCAGCCGGGCCGGTGGTATCGATTTGGATCGGATTGAGGGTGGGCGAATCCGCCGATTCGTTTCCGGCGAGATCGACGGAGCGAGCGGCGGCCGAGTAGCTGTTTTCGGTGAGGGCGCTGCTGGTGCAGGACCAAGCGCCAGCGCCGCCGGCGGTGGTTTCGCACACCTGGGCCGCATTGAGGTAGAGGCGGACTTTCTCGTTAAAGGGGGCGCCCGTGCCGGAGAAACCCGGGGTCGTGATGTTGGTGATGTTGTCTATGCTGGACGTGCCGCTATCGCTTGCCGCGTCGAGATCGGGGGCTCCCGTGGGGACGGCCAGCGCCGTCGTGTCGATCGTCACGCTGAGGGTGGCGGAGTCGGTGCCTTCGTTCCCGGCGAGATCGACCGAGCGTGCCGTGAAGCTATAGGTCGCTTCGCCCAGAACGGAGCTGGTGCATGCGCTGTAGTCTCCGGCGCCGTTCGTATCGACGGTGCAGCGGAGCGTGAGCGGTCCCGCTGTGTAGAGTCGCACCTGTCCGTTCGGCACCGCGCTGCCGGTGAGGTTTTGGAACGTGGGTGTGGTCAAATTGGTGTAGTCGTCCGACGAGGAGGTACCGGAATCGCTTGCCGCGGTCATGTCCGGCGCGGACGCCGGAGCCGCCGGCGCCAAAGTGTCGATCGTAAGGCTCAGACTAAGAACGGAATCCGGAGAGATGTTGCCGGCGAGATCCACGTTGCGCGCGGTGACCGTGTACGCTGCGTCTCCCAGCGCGGGCGCGGCCGTGCATGCCGAGTACAAACCGGTGCCGTCCGTCGTCACGGTGCAGATCGGGCTGCCGGTGGCGTACAGGGTGACGTAGGCGTTGGTGTCCGCCCCGGAGCCCGAGAGTGTGGGCGTGTTGTCGCTGGTGGTGTTATCCGTGGCGGATTTCCCGCTGTCGCTGGCGGCGTCGAGGTCCGGAGCGGCGGTGGGACCGGCGGCGGGCGCGGTGGTATCGATCACGAGATTCGGCGACATGGCGGGCGAGTCGGTCGAGGAGTTTCCCGCGAGGTCGACTGATCGCGCCGTGATGGTATAGGTGCCGTCGGCGAGCGCGGGGGCGAGTGCGCATCCGGAGTAAGTTCCCCCTCCGAGGGCGGTCACGCTGCATTTCTTGACGCCATCGACGAAGACTCCCACGACTTCCAAGGGGGGCGCGCCGGAACCGGAGAACGTGGGCGTGGTGGTCTTGGTTATGTTGTCCGTGCTGGAAGCGCCGGTATCACTGGCGGCGTCGAGGTCCGGCGCGGCGGTGGGGGCCGGCGCGGGGGCGACCGTGTCCAGTGTGATGCTGAGTGCCGGGGAATCGGGAGATTCGTTTCCGGCGGTGTCCACGGAACGGGCGGTGATGGTGTACACCACGGCGGCTCCGCCGGCGAGGGCCGGGCTGATCGTGCAACCGGAGTAGTTTCCGCCTATGTCCGACGTGACTGCACAGTTTCCGTAGGTACCGTTCCAATAGATTCGTACGCTCGTATTGGCGGGGGCTCCGCTTCCGAGGAACGTGGGGGTTGTGATGTTGGTGATATCGTCCGTGTTGAAGGTGCCCGAGTCGCTGGCGGGATCGAGGTCTGGGGCGGAAATGGGCGTTCCCGGCGGAGAGGTATCGTAGACCCAGAGGGTATTGTCGAGGAGGCCGGCGTTTCCGGCGAGATCGGTCATGGCGAGCCGCACGGTGTAGGTTGTTCCGTCGATCAGCGTATCGTTGGGATCGGACGAGACGCCGGTGACGCCGCAAGCAGAGGAGCTGAGGTCCCCGCCGACGAGGTTCGGCGCGCACGATTTGGCGCCCGCGCTTTCGAAGGTTGCGTTGAACGTGATGATGTGAGGGCTGAATATGTCCGCCGGTCCCGCCGTGCGCGTGAAAGTAATTTTGACCGTGCCCGAGATCGCGTTTTCGGGAATGTTGAATGCCGTGGTAATCGTCGCGTTATCCGCTCCGCTCGCGGCCGGCGCGGTGAGAGAGGGGGCGGGAACTTCTGTGTCGAACGTAATTGCGCCGGCGGTTACGGCGGAGGCGTTGACATTACCTGCGCCGTCGCGGGTCCAGACGTACATGGTTACGGAAGCGGGTGGACTCCCCGTTCCGCTCATCGAGACGCTGGTGGGTTCCGGAGTGGTCCATGTGGTGCCGCCGGTGCAGGAGGATGAGGTCGGCTGGGTCGTTTGGGTATCGCTCAGGCACCAACCCGAAATGCCGCTGGTCGCGTCCGACTCTCCGGCGATCGTGGCGTTGATCGGATTGCTGTTGGAATACGTGGCTGCGTTCTGCCCGGCGGCGGGAGAGGGATCGGCGACCGTCAGGGTCATGCCGCTCGTGGGCGCCGTGAGATCCAGCGTGATCGCGTCGGATACTGTTCCCACGTTGACATTCCCCGCGCCGTCGCGAACCCAGACGTAGATCGTCTTGGCGGCGTCGCCACCGCTCAGCGTGAACGTGGTGGGTTCGATGCCGACGAAGCAGGCGTTGGTGGCGGCGGGTTGGGTGGACTGGGTTTCGCTGAGGCACCAGCCGGAGATTCCCGATTCGGCGTCGGTATCTCCCGTGACGGAGGCGGTGACGGGATTCGTGTTGGTGTAGGTATCGACTTGGGCTGCGAATTTGGAGGGGTCGGACGCGTCGAGCGCTGGATTGCCGGGCACCGCTTGATCCAGAGTGATGGCAAAGGACACCGCGGGGAGGGCGTTCACGTTCCCGGCCGCATCTCTCACCCAGAGATAGACCGTCTTGAGGCCGTTGCCCGCGGTGAGGGAGAACGTGGCGGGGGCGGGGGTGGTCCACCCTGTGCCGCCGTTGCAGGTGGCGGCCGTGGGCTGGGCGGCTTGAGTTTCGCTCACGCACCAGCGGTCGACTGCGAGATTGTCCGTTGCCGTAATCGACGTGTTCACAGGGTTTGCGTTTGTGGTTGCACCTTGTCCAGTGAAAGTGGTCGGGTCCGCCAGGCTCAGGATGGGAGTTCCGGGTGCCGTGGCGTCGAGGGTGATCGAAGCGCTTCCGGCGGCGGCGCTGACGTTGCCGGCGGAGTCTTTGAACCAGGCGTAGACCGTCTTGCAGTTTGGTACGGCGCAGTCACCGACCGAGAGCGAGAAGGTCGTCGGTTCCGGAGTCGCCCACGTGCCGCTCGGGCAGGTCGTCTCCGACGCGGCCGCCGCATTTTCCGTCAGGCACCATCGAACGACATCTCCGCTCTCGCCCGTGATCGTGGCGGACACAGGATTGTCGTTGGTGTAGGTGGCGGTGGTGGGAGTCGGATCGGCGAGGGCGAGCGAAGCATTGGGGGGGGCCGTCCGATCGAGCGTGATGGATCCCGAGCTTTGAGTGGTGTTGATTTGGCCGGCGGCATCCTGCACCCAGACGTAGACGGTTCGGGCGCCTTCGGTGCTCGTGGGCAGTGTGTATGTGGTGGGTTTCAGGGCGACCCACGCGCCGGACGGGCAGGTGGCGGCTGTTGCAATCGCAGGATCATCCGTGACGCACCATTTGACGACGTCGGGTGTATCGGTGAATGCCAGGGTGAGCGAAGTGTTGGGGCAGGGGCCCACGGCGCAATTGTTGGTGACGGTGGTGCTGCCACTTTCCGGATCGGTGAAGGTGATGGCAATGGGGTCGTTCGGCGGGCCGGTGTCGAGTGTTATCGTGTCCGTGGCGGCGGCCGTGCTGACGTTTCCCGCGCCGTCGCGCAGCCAGAGGCGGGCCGTCTTGAGGACGTCGCCCGCGGTGAGGACGTTGACCCCGTCGGACTGGGGCGTCGGGGCCGCGAGATTCCAGCCGGTGCCGTCGACCGGGCCGCTGGCGGCGAGACAGGAACCGGCTGTGGGTATTCCGGCATTCTCGGTAAGGCAATAGCCTGAGACTCCACTGGCGGCATCTGCCGCGCCTGCGATGCTGACCGAGACGGACCGTTCGTCACTGAGCACTTGGCTGGACGTTGTCCGATCGGTGATATCCACCGTCAGGCCCGTCCCCCCCCCCGCTGGAGCGGTGGAGTCGAGGGTGATTTGCGCGCAGGTGGCGCCCGGGCAGGCCGTACCCGCGCTGACGTTTCCGGCATTGTCCTTGAGCCAGACGTAAACGGACTTGAGGCCGTCCGCGCCGGTGAGGGTGCAGCCGGAGGCGCCCGGCGGCAGTGCGGAGGTCGTCCAGTTTGAAAACGTCGGGATGCATTGACCCGTGCAGGTTGATTCGGGGGGCGCTCCCGCGGTTTCTCTCAAGCACCATCCTGCGATGCCATTCGCGTCGCTGCCGCCGGTGATGGAGACGTCCACGGTGGCGGTATTCGTGTAGGTGGTGGTGACCTGGCCGGTGAAAGAGGACGCCGGCGGATCGGCCAGGGAAGCGGCGGTGGGATCGGCCGGCGGCGTGTTGTCGATACGGATGCGCTCCGGATCCGTGTCCGCCATCGTGGCGGTGTTTGAGTTTCCTTTGACGCCGGCCTGATTGGTGCAGTCGTTAGCCGCGGCGCCCCGGCCGACGGCGGGGGTGGCTTGGTCGCAGGCGGTGACGGTGAGGAGCTTGTTGCCGTCCGCCGTCATGGCGCCCGCAGCGGGCAGGGTGGTCGAACCTTCGTAGATTGCGGTGTCCAGATCCACGTAGCAGACCCGGTTGAGGACCACGGTGCCGCCGGCGGTGACGATCGGGGAGAGATCGACCGTCACGTAGCCGTCCACCCCCAGCAGCGTCATGTCGTCGGTCACCATCACGGTCAGGGTAAGTTGGTCGCCTGCCTTGTAGTAAAGGCTGGTCTGCGGGAGAACGAGTGCACAGGGAGTCGAAGTGAAGTTGTCGTTGCTCTTGGAATGGACGATGCCGGGCGGTTCGATGACCGGTTTTTTTCCGTCGAAGAAGTATCCCGGCGGAGCGGTGGGCGGTCCACCGCTCGATGGGGGGTAGTATTTGGAGCTGGGACCCGTGGCTCCGACTGATCGCATCGCGACGTAGTAGAGGGAATTGGGGGGCAGAATGGGGGGACCGTCTACGACGGCGCTGATCGCGGTTCCTGAGATTCCGGTCTTCGGACTGGGCGCGACGTTGTAGGGGGGTTCGCCGCCGACAAAGGCCGTCGGCTTGTAGTGGATTTCGTATGTGGCGGGGTTGGTTGCTGTGCCGCCGACGTCCGGGGGAGACCACCGGACGACGATCTGGGTTTCCGTTCCGCCGTTGGCATTGCCGAGGATGGTGGACGTATTCAACACGGTCGGGGCGGGGAAGGGGGTGGTGGCGGATGTGATTACGCTGTAGTCGCCTACGTTGCCGGCGACTCCCGATTGAACGGCTTGGACGGCGAAATAGAACACCTTGTCGATATTCACGCCGCGGATGATGATCGGGAGAGCGCTGGACGGAACGTTCTGGATGGGGGCGTCGCATGTTCCGCTCAGGGCGTCGCAGCCGTCGCCCGTGATGCCGCCGACGGAGTTGGGCGGGACATCCGTGCCATCCATGGGCACCGAGCCGTCGAAGTCATAGTAGAGGGTGTACTGACTTGCGCCGGTCACGGTGCTCCAGTTGACCAGGAAGCAGGCGATGCGTTGCGGAGCGTTGGTGGGGTTGGAGCAGGTTTTTCCGCTCACGACGTCGCCCACCAGCATCGGAGTGATGGTGAGCGTCGGCCGGGCCAGCGGGATGAGGCTTTGGTTGGAGGCGTAGGGGCTCTCGGTGCTTGTGGCGAACGCTTTGACGGAGAAGTGGTACTGCACGCCGGATGTGAGGCCGGTCAGCGTGAGGTCGGTCTTGGTGGACGGGATCGGTCCGAGGCCGCCGGCCGTGCTCGCGCCGGCTGCGCAAGGGTCACCTGCCGCCGCGGCGAGGCTCTCGCAGGTGGCGGAAACAGCTTCGCAGGTGGCGGCCACGCCGCCTTCTCCGGTCGTTTGAACGTACGGTGCGCCGGCGGTGTCCGTGTCATAGAAGACTCTGTAGCAGGTTGCTCCGGTGACTGCATTCCAGTCCACCTTGGTATTCACGACGCCGTCGATGACGCTGGCTCCCGTTTCGCCGGTTACAGCGAAACCGGTTGGCGTATCGAGGCCGGAGGTGGTGGTCTTCTCGGGTGAGAGGGCGCTCTCCCCCTCGCCATTCTCAAGCGCGCAGCCTGAGCCGCCCGTCAAGCAATCGCCGTCGTCCTTCATTGCCGAAATGGCGAGGTAGAACGTGGTCGGGGTGGAGCCGCTGGGGAGGTTGAACGTTTGAGTGGTGGTGGAGCCGGAGGTGATTACGTGGGGCGAGGCGCCTTCCTGGAACTGCGTGCCGGTGTACGGGGTGCCGGAGTTGGTGTCGTAGTAGATGCGGTAGCCCGTGGCGTCTTTGACGCTGCACCATGTCAATTGGACTTGAGTTCCGTTGGCTGTGGCCGAGAAACAGAGGGGGGTGGAAAGGGGGATAGCGTTTACGGTGGGCGGGCTGGAGCCATTGAGGTCGGCAAAATCGCTATGGTTGCCGCCCGCCTCGGCCACCGCGCTGAAGCAGTAGCTTTCACCGACCGCCAATTGATCGCCGTTCTTGAGACAGGTCAGGGTGATGTTGGACGACGCGGTAGTGACGCCGCCGGAGATGCCGTTGCAGGCATCGGCATCCGCATTGTAGTTCGTGGTCCAGGCGCCGGCATTGTCTCGGGTGACGGCGGTACACGCGGCGGCTGTCTCGCGGCGGTAGTAGACGCGGTAGCTCAGCCCTGACAGACCCGTCAGGGCGTTCCACGTGAGGGTGGCCTGGCTGGTGGCGGTGGTGACCTTGAGGTTCGTGGGCGTGGCAATCAGCGTTCGGGCGGAGCCGGAGTTGGTGGCCAGGTCGCTTTCCCCGCTTTCGGCGTCATCGCTCCCGGGCGGTCCTGGAACGATCGCGTAGGAGTCATTGATCGTGTTGGCCGCGGACACGGCATAGTAGTAGGTCTTGTCGGCTTGGAGACCGGAAAGTGTGAACGTGCAAAGCGTGGGTGCGCCGGAGACGCAGCCGGCCGCCACGGGTTCGCGCACAATCGGGGAGGTTCCTTCGGCGGCCCCGATGCCGGTGTAGGGCGCTCCCGCGGAATCCGTATCGTAGTAGATCTTGATTTTGTCGACGCCATTGGAATTCGTGGTGGTCCAGTCCGTGTTGAATTGGAAGGTGAGAGTAGAGGCGGTCAGCTTGGCCGTGCTGCCCGCGCCTGCGCCCACGAAGGTCGGATCGACGACCCCTGTCGGCACGGCGATCGGGATGCCTTCCCGATTGGGAAGAAAGGGGTCGCCGCAGTTGTTGACGGTGGAGTTGGCGCCGGGGTCGGGGGTCAGTTCGCAGGGGTCGTCGGCCCCTGCCGGCGCGGGAGGGGAGGCCGGCAGCGGGGGGGCGCCCTTTACCGCTACGATGCCGAAACAGTATCGAGTGCCGTTCACCAGGTCGATTCCACTGCCATCCTTGGTGGCGGTGTAGGACGTGGAGGTCGAGGTGATCACCTTTTTCGGAACGTCGGGTGGGCAACCGTCTGCATCCTCGGCATCGACAAAAACCTGGTAGCTGTCCGCCCCGGTCACGGGGTCCCACGTCATGACGGCCTTTCCCGTTCCCAGGGTTACGGCGAAGTTGGCGACCCTCGGGAGGAGCGTGGTGAGTCCGATTTCATCCATCGGATCGCTTTCGTCGCCCGCGGTGGTGACCGCAGCGGCGGCCAGATAGTAGGAACTGTTCGAGGGGAGGCCGCTCAGGGCGCATCGCTCGTTGATGCCGTTGTTGATGCAGGACGTGTTGACGAGTGTCGACGCTCCTTCGGTGGCGCCGGTCCCTTTGTAGTCGGAAATCTTGAGCGTTCCGGCGCGAGAGGCGGTGTCGTAACCCACTTTGTACGTGGGACAGGCTTCACCCGACGCACACGATCCGTAGGATGGGCAGATGGCCAGCGGGCACACCCCGCGCTGCCACTCGAAGACGAGCCGGGCGGCCTCGATGTCCTTTTCATGTTTGTCGACATAGGAGGCCATCACCGGTTTGGCCAGCGGCGTGGCGGCATCGTTTGTTTGATTGCTTCTTCCGCTGCCGTTCACGGCGACGGTCGAGAAGTAGGCGGTTTGACCGTTTGAGGGGAACGACGCTCCCACGGGGATGGCCCGCGTTTCGGGACAGACGCCGGCAGCCGTGGTGCCGCAACCTGGGGTGCCTGCGACAGCGCAGAGCGTCATGGAGGCGCAGGAGGTGGTGACGACGTTGGAGACCGGTTTCGCGAGGTGGTCTTCGGCGAGGGACACATTGTTCCAACGGATTTCATAACCGCCGGTGGCGCCCGTGACGGCGTTCCAACTCAACTCGACTCGACCGGTTCGGCCTTTCGCGATGAAATTGGCCGGCTTGTCGATGGGCAGCACGGTGATCTGTGAAGAGAGGCTGCTGTCGGTCCGCGCGTCCGTTCCGCTCCGGAGAGCGGAGACAACCGCATAGTAAGCCGAACTGTTGGCGAGGCTGGGGAGCGTGGCGCATCGGGAGGTTCCCGCAATGGCTGCCGGACAAGTGGCGGTGACCGGTGTGCCACACCCTGCATCGGCCGGGCAGCTTGACGTGGAAGTTTCCATGGCCAGCAGACACGAAGTGTAGACACCGCTCGACGTGCCGTACTGAATCTTGTAGCAATCCGCCTTGTCCACCGCGTCCCACTTCACCGGGCCTTGGCCGGTCAGGTGAGCGGGGCCGAGCGCGTTTGAGAGGGAGAGGAGTCCGAAGCCCGTGGGCGCGGCCAGCGGGGTCACGATAACCTGATCGCTCAGCCGTCCTTCCGTTCCGTCGGAATTCGAAGCGGAAACCCTCAAGTAGTAGGTGGTCGCATTGATCAGTTTCGTGAGTGTGGCCGAGGTGGACGCCGCCGCGATGGGGGACGGGCCTTCACCGGCGCCCGTGCCGGCATATTTGGCCGGATCATTCGTGCCACTGGCCGTGCTGTAGTACACCTTGTACTGGACCGCTCCCGGGATGCTGAGCCATTTGAGGGAGGCTGCGGCCGTGGAGCCGGCGACGGTGAGCGCGGGGCGATCGGGCGGGGAGAGCCGGGTTTTCACCGAGGTGAGATCGCTCTCCGAGCCGGTGTCGATCACGGCTGTCATGGCGATCTTGAGGGTAACGTTGGGTGCGAGCCCGGTGACCGTGACTTTGCACGGCGTGGTCGCGCAGGCGGCGGCGTTGTTTTCGGTTTTCAGCGGAATTCCGAGGACGGACTCCGCCGCGGTTGGGAACGCCGCGAGAGGACCGGTCGGCCCCACGCCCGCGGGAGGCGTTGAAGTCGCAAAGAAACGATAGCCGGTCGCCTTGTCCACTTTATCGAACGTAAAGGTGACGGCGAGGGAATCGCTGGGCAGGTCTACGCCCAGGGTGTCCACGACGTTCGGCGGCACGGCGAGCGGCGTGGAGGAGACTTCCTTGGAATAGGCGCTCTGAGCGAGATTGTTCTGCGCGCGGACACTGAAGAAATATTCTTTGCCGTTGTCGAGTCCCGTCACCACCGCCGTGGTGTCCTTCGTGATGAGCGGACCGGGATCGTCCTTTTCTCCGCAGGAGAGATCGTAGCAACTGTCGTCGGTCTTTCGCGCGGCCGTTCCGTAGAAAACGGCATAGCGAGTTTCATAGGCGGCGGCGAGCGCGCTGCCCGGCTCGACGCCTTCCGGCAGTTCCGGCGTGATCAGCACGGGGTCCCAACTGATTTCGACGCGCCCGGTGCGGCCTTTGGCCTTCACATTTTGGGGGGTGGGATAGGGCACAGCCACCGGCCGTTCATCGCCGTAGTTGCTTTCCGAGTTGGTCGATCGGTTGGACGCTCGAACGGTGACGTAGTATTTCGTGCCCTTCCGAACACCGGCCAGCCGGAGTTCGATTTTGCCCCCGACCGTGGCGGTTGAGGGCGTGAGAGGGGAAATTTTGTCTCCGATCCGTCCGTTGTAAGGCGGTCCCGGCCCGTCCACGTCGAAGTACACTTTGTAATCCGTAGCCCGCTCGACGGGATCGAACGTGAGGATCATGGTGGCGTCTTCGATCTTGGCCTCAGGAAGGGTGGGTTGCCGGATCGTCGTGGCCGAAGAAACATCCGAGTACAGGCTCGCTTCGTTGTCGCTCAGCGCGATGAATTTGAACTGGTACTCGGTGTCGTCCGTCCATTCGAAAGTCGTCGTTCCGGCTTCGCAGTCGTCCCCCCCGGGCGGCAGGGAAACGGCGGTCTTGCGTGTCAAGCAGACGGCCTCAAACGACTCGGAGGACGATTCCTTGGCGCAGACCCAATAACGAGCGGCGGTGGGGATGGTATTCCAGGCCAGCTCCGCGGATTTCGTGCGGCCGGTGACGCAGGCCTTGCTGTCATTTTGTTCGCAGCGGGACCACGTGGGTGTGACGCCCGTCATCGTGGGTTGGAGCTGGACCACGCCGACGTCCGTCACGCCGCCGGCGTTGATGGTGGTTCGTTTTCCTCCAAGGTAGAGGGGCTCATTTCCCGCTCGCGCTCGGATCACGACATCCACTTCGCCGCCCGGCGCCGTGATGACGGCCGAGGCCTTGCGGTCGTCGAAGCGGAACGATTGGCGGAAGATGGCTTTGGCAGCCAGCGGATCATCGGGGGGGGCGTTGCAGTCCACCTTCTGATTTTCCGGTGCTCGCTGCGGACTCGGTTCGAAGATCAGGACATCGAGCGTGTCCGGCTTGGCGGCGGCGGCCTGTTCGCGAATCTCGATCCGGAAGGACAGCTCGGTGTTGCCCCCGTCGGACTTCCCGCCGAAGCAGCTCGCAAACGTGATGAGTGAGGAGTGAAGAGTGATGAGAAGGAGGCGGCGAAGAGGTTCGGCGATCGGCCCTTCTTTCACTTCACTCATTACACTTCACGCATCACGCCCGGTTACCATCGGATCTCCAGCGTCCCTTTCGTGGGGTCCTGCTTGGCTTGGGGGACGGCCCCCGGAGCCTGCGGTGGGTCCACGAGACTGTCGAGCAGGGCCTGGCGCGCAATCGAGGAACCTGTGGCCAGGGGGCTCGGCAAGCTCAGAGGGCTCATCGCCGGAGTGATGTCCGGACTGAACTTCACTTCGGTCTGTTCCCGCATGGTTCCGAGAGTTTGATCGGACGGCACGTGGCCCGGAGCCGGGGGTTGCCCCTCCCGAACCTCCGACTGTTCCATCGTGCCGAGCGTCACCGTTCCCGGAGCGGACGGATCGTTGTTGGTCACCGTCACGCGACCTTCGATGACGAGAACCTGCGTTTCGCCCGTATCCGGATCGACGCTGACGATGAGGTGAGTGCCGCGGACGCCGATGGTGGCCGTGGCGGTTTTCACCTCGAATCGATTTCCATAAGCTTTGAGTTTTGTGATGATCGCCCGGAGCGTGCCGCCGATGAGATTGAGCACCGCCGAACGCGAGCCGCGCGCGGCGTCGTAGTCAAACGCTCCGAAGTCGAGCGTGGCGTTGGAGCCGAGGAGAAGGATCGATTCATCCTTCATCACGATTCTGATTTTTCCGGCGGGACCGGTGCGCACGCGATCGCCTGCGCGAATGATATCGCCCTGCCGGATGGTGCGCGCCTCCCCGCCGCCACCCAGTTCGACTGTGGCTTCGCCCTCGATGGCCACCACGGTTCCGATGGCGCTCGATTGGGCCTGGGCGGCGAGCGGAAATCCCATCGCAATAAGACAGAAAGCGAAGAGACCGGTAACTTTGAGCAGAACTTGACCTTTCATATCTCCTCCCTTACCTTGGCAATTAACGTGCCACGCGATTGCGGATCGCACGTAAACATAAATATATTAAACATATTACAGCAATCGCCATGTGATGCGCGACACGCCGCCGATCCGATTGGGGCCTGCGAAGCTCCGTCACTACATTTTGGGTAACTTTTTTTACACCGGGGCTGAGAAGGCAATTTGGAAGTTGAATCAAGTTGTTAAGATCGTGATGGGAATCACATCCCGCCTGCGGCTTGGACGGGAGGCACCAGGAATAGTTCGGCTCCCGGTTTCAGCCAGTCTTTCTGGTCGAAAGTGACGGAACGATCGACCATCACTTCGCCGTTTGGACCGAGAGTGGTTCGGAAGCGTATGACGGAAGGTCTTCCGGATGCGATGGCCCGACCCTCCGCGTCATAGGTTGCGGAAGGATCGCAGGGACACGCAAGGACTTGATCGGTGGGTTTCCACTCCAACCGGCATGCCGGGGATGTGGCGGGTGCGAATCCGGGGGGGGGGCATGCAGGATCCAAGGAGAAGACCCGCCCCGTTTTTTTCACGACGAGGACCGGATGGTCTTTCGGTCCGCGCAGCACCGGTGTGTTCTCCGCGAAGGAATCCGGGAAGCCTACGACAAATCGGGGAGAGGGCGGGATGAATCGGAGGGACAGGAAGCCGATGGTGAGGATAACGGCGACAGCGACGGCAGACACTACGCTGGCGCGCCCGTTTGTGTTCACGAGATTGATTTTATACAGTCCGAGCGGGTTCGCAACGTGAAGACGAAGACCGTGTTCATCTGCCAGTCGTGCGGGGGCCAGGCTCCGAGGTGGACGGGACAATGTCGCTCTTGCGGCCAGTGGAACACGCTTGTTGAGGAGATAGGCGAGAGGCGGGAGGCGAGAGGCGGAAGGGAGAAGGCGGGTTCGATCCGGCCCGTGCGGCTGGATGAAGTCAAACTCAGCGAGACGCCGCGAATGGCCACGGAGCTGGCCGAATTCGACCGAGTGCTTGGGGGGGGGATGGTGCCGGCTTCGGCGGTTCTCATCGGGGGCGAGCCGGGGATCGGGAAATCCACGCTGCTCCTGCAACTCGTGCACTGCGCCGGAAAAAACGGCAGACCCGCTTTGTACATCACCGGGGAAGAATCTTTGGAACAGATCAAGCTGCGAGGGGATCGCGTCGGAGTGACGGGGTCCACTGCCCTGTTTCTTTCAACCACGGCCGTGGAGGATGTGATCGAGGCCATTGCGCAGACGAAACCGGGCGTGGTGGTGGTGGATTCCATCCAGGTCCTCCGTCACCCCGAGTTGGAATCCGCGGCGGGGACGGTCGGCCAGATTCGGGAAGTTTCCAATCTCCTGATCGAGCAGGCCAAGACGCGGGGGTTTGTTCTTTTTCTGGTGGGCCACGTGACGAAGGAGGGGGCCATCGCTGGGCCGAAGATCCTCGAACACATGGTGGACACCGTGTTATATTTTGAAGGGGAGCGGAACGGTCCGTACAGGCTGCTCCGTTCGGTCAAGAACCGGTTCGGCCCGACGCATGAGATCGCGTTGTTTGAAATGCAGGCGGAAGGTCTGAAGGAGGTGAAGGAGCCATCCGCGTTTTTCCTCTCCCAGCGGTCGGTCGGTTCGCCGGGCAGCGTGGTCACGGTGACGATGAAAGGAACGCGGCCGCTCCTCGTGGAAGTCCAGGCGCTGACGAGTCCGGCGGGATACGGTTTTTCCCAGCGGACGTCGATTGGAGTAGATCGCAATCGGACGTCGCTCCTGATTGCCGTCCTGGAGAAATTGGCTGGAATGTCCCTGGGGTCCAATGACATCTTTGTGAACGTGGCCGGGGGCGTGGAGATCGAGGAGCCGGCCGCCGACCTCGCGGTAGCCGTGGCCATCGGATCGAGTTTCAGGAACAAGGCGCTCGCGGCGGAGACGGCGGTGTGCGGGGAGCTGGGGTTGGCCGGAGAGGTGCGAACCGTGAGCCACTTGGAATCGAGAATCAGGGAGGCGGCCAGGCTCGGTTTCAAGAAGATGTTGGTTCCTCGATCGAAGGCCCTCCCTTCCGTGGCCGGTCTTGAAGTTCTGCCGGTGGCTCACGTGGATGAGGCCCTCGCCGAGGTCCTGGGGTCGTAGTTTCCCGCTTGCGGCGGATCACCTTTTACGGCCTTCTCTTTCTCGTCTCCTACGGGCTGCTTCGAGTCGGTTGCATCGAGGGGGCGGTCAGTCCGGATCGGCTGGCGGTCCTCTATGCCGGAGTGTTGGTCCCTCTGGCTCTGGCGCTGACACTGGTCGTGGCCGTCTTGATTTTCGGGGGACTGGCGCTTGCGCGTCGCGTTTCCTGGCCCCACGTCCGGTGGTATTTCGTGGATGGCTGGCTGGCCTCCGCTCTCGTCCTGGCGCTTGTCCTCGCGCTCCTGACGATTCCCCTCCGGAACACGATGCAGCTCGGGTCTGTAGGGGTGGTGCGGCTCCTCGTGGATCGGGCGATTCCGAAGGGCGTTGCCGCCCCACAGCGAGAAGCGGCTTGGCGGGTTTTCGAGCGGTTCTGGACGGGGAGGTTTCTGCCGGCGGTTGCTTCGAAGAACACGCCGGATTGGGAGCGGGCGATGGAATTGCTGGATGATTTCCTGGTGGCGTTTGGCGACGGCATTCAGCCGGGCGAATTGGAGCGATTGGAGCGGGAGGTGGAAGCGGTCCTCCCTCCGGCCCGTTAAGTCAGCTTCAGGAAATCGGACATTGTGGCGGAGGTGAGGTAAGGGTTTTCGCGTTTCTCATCCGCCAGGGTGGAGGTGGGCTTGTCCGCGTAGTGGTGGCCGGGCAGGAGGACGATTTGATCGGGAAGGTCCCGGAGCTTCTTCATGGTGTGATACATTTCTTCGTCGCTCCCTCCCGGAAGATCGGTCCGACCGCAATTCCGGATGAAGAGCGTATCCCCCGACACCAGCGAATTCCGCACCAGGAAGCACTGTGATCCCTTCGTATGGCCCGGGGTGTGCATGAAGGTGATTTCCAGCCGGCCCAAGGTGAGCGTTTCACCGCCTTCGGTTCGGCGCAGGTCGCCCGTCATGCCCTTTAGGAATCCCGCCTCGCTTTTGTGGACGTGAACGCGAGCGGCGCGGAGTTCGAGGAGCGGTTCCACGCCGTTCACGTGATCGAAATGGGCGTGGGTGACGAGGATGTGCTCGATTCGATACTCGGCCACTTCGGCGGCGCGGATGATTGCCTCGATGTCCCACGCGGGATCGACGATGGCGGCGAGGTGGGTTTCCGGACAACCGATCAGGTAGACGAAATTCTGCATCGGCCCGAGCTCCAATTGCCGGATGAATACTTCGTCAGGCTTCGGCTTCATACGCTCTCCACTGACGTACTCTGAGCCCCAGGGTTGATTCTCCGCGCCACACGCGCTTTTCAAGCGTAAACGCCACGTCTGCGCGACGCGGGAATTCCGGCGGGGCTTCCTCGATGGCCCTCATCGTGCCTTCCATCGTACGCGCGCCGCGCCGCAGGCTCAAGAGGAGCATCCGACTCCGGAGCGTTCGAGAAAGCCTGATCTCAACGTCCGGCGCGAAGAAAACGGGTCGTGGGTTTCCCTCGCCGAACGGTTCGAGCCGTTCGATTTCGTCGACTTTTTCACCGGAGATCTCCTCGAGGGGAAGCCGTTCATCCAGCCAGAAGGGGCCTGGCTCCACATGTTCCAGGGCGGCCCGGACTTCGGCATCGAAAGCGGAACGAAACGCCGGGATCTGGGTGGATGCGACGGTCAGACCGGCGGCCTGTTTGTGGCCGCCGAACTTGACGAGATGCGATCCGCACGCGGCGAGGACACGAACGATATCGAGGCCGGGAACCGAGCGAACGGAAGCTTTTCCCACGCCGTCCCGCACGGCGATGAGCACGGCGGGTCGATGAAAGCGTTCGACCACGCGGGCGGCAACGATCCCGATGACGCCGGGATGCCAGTCCTCTGAGGCCAGAACCAGGCCGGCGGAGTCTTCGGCCACCTGGGCCATCGCGCCGGCGATGTGATCCTCTTCGATCGCCTGGCGCCGCTGATTTTCGCGGTCCAGTTCGCCGGCCAGCGAGTCCGCCTCTTCGGGGTCGAGGGCGGTGAGCAGCCGAAGCGCGCGACCGGCGTCCCCGAGGCGTCCCGCCGCGTTGATGCGGGGAGCGAGGTAGAAGGCCAGGGCATGAGCGCGGAGGTTTGCGGGATCCACACGGGCTTTGCCCATGAGAGCGCGGAGGCCGGGCTTGGAGGTTCCAGCCATCACAGAGAGTCCATGGTGGACGAGGATCCGATTCGCTCCTCGAAGCGGAACGACGTCTGCTACCGTGGCCAGCGCCACCAAGTCGAGATGCTGTCGGAGATTGGGCGGCGCCGAGCTCCCGAATCGGCCGTCTTCCTTGAGACATTGTCGGAGGGCGGAGAGGAAGAGAAATGTCAGCGCGGTGGAGCAAAGACCTTGATCGGGATATCCGGAATCGGGCTTCTTGGGATTAAGGAGCGCGAACGCAGGCGGCGCTTCGGCGCCGACTTCATGGTGGTCGAGGACCACCACGTCCATCCCGAGCGATCGCGCGTGGCGGATTTCCTCGATGTTGGTGGTGCCGCAATCGGCGGTGAGGAGAAGACCCACGCCCCGGGCATGGAGGGCATCGACCGCCGTGCGATTCATTCCATAGCCGTCACGCTCTCGATCGGGAATGTAAGTTTCGATCGGCTCGTTGATGGCTCGAAAAAACCAGACACACAGCGCGGCCGACGAAATTCCGTCCACATCGTAATCTCCGAGAATGCCGATGCGTTCGCCTTTGTGGATGGCCCGCGCCGCCCGTTCGGCGGCTTCCCGCATCCCGTTCAGCAGAGTCGGGTGAGGCAGATCCTCCAGGCGGGGATTGAGGAAGGTGTGGGCTGTTTCTGATTTCGTCATCCCGCGCGCACAAAGAAGGCGCGCCTGGAAGAGTGAGCGATCGAGCTCGGTGGAGAGATGCGCGGCCGCCTGGGGATCGATTTCACGAAAACGCCACGGTCGGGACCGGCGATCCGGCCCCGGTTCAGAGCGGACCGGGGACGGTGAGGCTATCGTCCCGAGATCGCGATCCGTTTCTTCCACACGAGGAGAATCGGACTGGCGATGAAGACCGAGGAGTAGGTGCCCGTGATGACGCCCACGAGCATGGCGAACGAAAAGTCCTTCACGGCCTGGCCGCCGAAAAAGTAGAGCGTGGCCGAGACGAAGAAGACCGTCAGACTGGTAAGGACGGTGCGGGAGAGCGTTTCGTTCACGCTCTTGTTGATGATGGTTTCCATGGGGTCCTTCCGGAGCTTTCGCATATTTTCGCGGATGCGGTCGTACACCACGATGGTGTCGTTCACCGAGAAGCCGATCACCGTCAGGATGGCGGCGATGGTGGTGATATTGGTTTCGAAGCCGCCCAGGAGGAGCGCACCGCCGGTGATCAGGGCGTCATGAATCAGAGCCACCACCGCGCCGAGACCGAAGACCCAGTGGAACCGGAATGCAAGGTAGATCAGGATTCCGACGTTGGCGAAGATGAAGGCGAGGGCGCCCTTCCGGCTCAAATCTCTTCCGACTTTGGGGCCCACGGTTTCCGTCCGACGGACCTCGTAGGGGGCCTCGGGAAAACCGGCCTGGAGCGCGGATTCCACTTTGTCGAGCGACGTCTCGACATCGCCGGCCGCCCCCTTCATCTTGAGCAGGAATTCGGAACCGTGCTCGGAGGCGATGGTCTGAACGCTGAGCTCGGGCAGCCCGGCGACACCCAGTTTCGAGCGAACGTCGCCGATCCCGATCGATTTCTCGAATCGAATCTGGAGCTCGATGCCTCCGGTGAAATCGATTCCGGGATTCAGACCATTTCGCAGGCCGACGCCGCCGAAAGCCGCGGCAATGGCAAGTCCCGAAAAGACAAGACAGATTCGGGTTCTCTTGACGAAATCGATGCTGGTTTTCGGAAAGGAAACCATCAGACGCTTACCTTGCGGATCCCGAATTTATCCATGATGAAATTTTGCAGGGTTCGGCACACGAATACGGCGGTGAACATGTTGGCGAGAAGGCCCACGCTGAGCGTCACGGCGAATCCGCGGATCGGTCCCGTTCCAAACTGGAACAGGATCACCGACGTGATAAGCGTGGTGATGTTGGCGTCCAGAATGGTGAGGAAGGCGCGTTTGTAACCCGCATCCGTCGCGGCCCGCCCCCCCTTGCCCAGGCCGAGCTCCTCCTTGATGCGCTCGAAGATGAGAATGTTGGCATCGACGGACATGCCGATGGTCAGCGCGATCCCGGCGAGGCCCGGCAGGGTCAGCGTGGCCTTGAAGAGCGTGAGGCAGGCCGCGATCAGGGCCAGGGAGAAGCCCACGGCGACGACCGCGATGATTCCCGATAGCCGGTAGTAGAAAAGCATGAAGACGGCCACGAGCGCCGCTCCCACCGCCATGGCGTAGAGGCCGTTGCGGATGGAGTCCTGACCGAGAGAAGGACCGACGATCCGCCGTTCCGCGATCTTGACGGGCGCGGGGAGCGCCCCGGAGCGGAGGACGATCGCGAGGTCGTGCGCCTCATCGGTGCTGAAGCTGCCGGTGATCTGGGCGTGTCCCCCTTCGATCTTTTCGTTGATGCGGGGGGCGGAGTAGACCGTTTCGTCCAGGACGATGGCGAGTTGATCGCCCACGTGCTCGCCCGTGAAGTCCGCGAACAGCTTTCCACCCTTCTTATTAAACGTGAGCGACACGTACGGCACGCTGAACTGATCGAAGTTCACCCGCGCGTCGTCGAGATCCTCCCCGGTCAAGGCCGCCACTTTCCGGACGAGCACGGGAAATCGTGTCACGCGCCCCGTACTCTGATCTTCATCACGCTGGTACAACACTTGGGCATCGTCCGGGATAATTCCCTTGAGCGCCTCATTGAGGAGGTGGATGTCGTCGGTGACTTTCGGATCGGCCTGCGAGGTCTTGGCGATTTCGCTCTGGAGATCCACTTTTCCCATTGCCTCTTGGTCGAGGAGTTTGAAATCGAGTTTCGCCGTTCGGCCGATGATATCTTCCGCGCGGCGGGGATCCTTCAGGCCGGGGAGTTGGATGGCTACCTTGTCGTCGCCCTGCCTCTGGATGGTGGGCTCGGACACGCCGAACGCATCGATTCGGTTCCGCATCATTTCGAGCGATTGATCCATGCTCGACTGCCGGATCCGGAGAGCCTCCGCGCCGGTGAGTTCCAGCTCGAACTCGACTTTGCCTTCCGATGCCGTCAGAGGATTCCGCTTGAAGATCGGATATTCATTTTCGATCAGCGTGCCGAGCATTTTTTCCGAAGCATCGTTGGTGACGATGACGGCGCGCGTGGAGGTCGGTCGCTCCTTGATCTTGAACTCGTAGCTTTTTTCCTGGGCGGCGTTTCCGAGGATTTGCAGGTTACGATCAACGCTGGATGTGAGGGCTTCTTCGAGCTGGACTTCGAGGAGAAGGTACGTGCCGCCCTGGAGATCGAGACCGAGTTTGACTCGGTCCTTGTAAAACTTCCGCTGCCACCAGTCCGGGAGGGGCTGGACCGCGGTCGGGACCAGGAGATACGCGCAGACGAGGACACTGAGAAGAATGAGACCGAAACGGACCGGATAGTTCACGCGGTGAGGAACCTACTTCTTGTCCGCCGGCGCGGCCGTCTTGCCGGAATCCGGCTGTCTCTTCTCTTTGACGACGGAGACTTGGTCGCGATTGACGCGGATGACGACGCGATCGGCGATCTCCAAGTGCAAGATGTCGTCCGTGACCTGCGCGATCCTGGCGTGGATACCCGAGGACGTCACAACATTGTCTCCTTTAGACAGCGATTTGAGCATCTCCTGCTGCTGCTTGGCCTTCTTCTGCTGGGGGCGGATCATGAGGAAGTAGAAGATAACGATGATGAACAGAATGGGCGCCATCGAGATGAGAAGCGCTTCAGGTCCACTCTTCCCCTCGGGAGGAGGGGCCATGCCGGTCAGGAGAGGCAGCGCGGCCAGGGTGACAAGCAAGCGTAATGGGTTCATGTGGGGATCATCCGTAGCACAAACAGGGAGTCAAAACAATCGGAACGTCGGTCGTCTCCGCAGTGGCCCCGAAAGGTCGGCGGGCGTAGAATGCCCGTCCCATGCGCCGCCTTGTCCTTGCGTTGACGGCACTTATCGTGACCTCCCCCTCGGAGGCGCGGGCGGAGGACCTCTTGAAGTACGATGTCCGGATCGACGTGCCCGTGACGCTCCTCGCGACGGGCGGCATCGTCGGCTCGGAGCTATGGAGGAAGTCGCAGGGAGTCAACGAGTGCCGCTGGTGCGGATCGAACGCGCTTGACGAGGCCGTTCGGGAGCGATGGCGATGGTCGGACGACCACGCGGCGAATTGGGCGAGCGATATTGCGGGATTCGGCGCCCTGCCGCTCGCGGCGGCGGGAACGATGGCTTTCGCTGCCCGTCGAGAAGAACGTTTGGGCGAAATGCTTTCAAATGTTCTCATCGTAACGGAATCGACGATGCTGGCGGGCAATCTCAGCCAGACCGTCAAGATCACCGTCCGGCGCGAGCGCCCGTTCGTTCACGCGCTTTCCCAGGAGGACAAGGCGAGAACCGCCAAGCCGCACGACAACAATGCCTCGTTCTATTCGGGGCACGTGAGTTTTGCTTTTGCCCTTGCCGTATCGAGTGGGACTGTGGCCACCTTGCGCGGATACGAAGCGGCGCCCTGGGTGTGGGGAGGAGGCTTGGCCGTGGCGGCCTCCGTACCGTATTTCCGGATGGCGGCGGATCGGCACTATTTCACGGATGGGATGGCGGGGGCCGTCGTGGGCTCCGGCGTCGGATTCGCGGTACCCTATTTCTTCCATCGCCGAAGGGCGGACGAAACCGGACCGAGAATGAGGATTGCGTTCCTGCCGGCGCCGGGCGGCGGGAGAATATCCGCTGGGATGACATGGTAAACATCTTGGAGGACGGCCAAATAAAATCCCCTCCCCCTCGAAGGGGGAGGGTGAGGGTGGGGGTGAAGGTCGGCTTGGTGGGATTCGCCGTCTTGGTGCCACTCACTTGGTCGCCGCCCGCGCGCGCGGAACTTTTCATCGAAGGCTACGGCGGCAAGGCATGGCACTTCCCGGGGCGATTCACCTACGAGACCACCTTTCGAGAAACGAGGGATACCGACGGCGCTCGCGGACAGGTCGATTCCGGTGAAACGGCGAGAGCGAGTGTGGGCGGCGCCGAGTGGGATGACTTCTCGCTCGAACCGCCGATCTACTACGGATACCGCGGGGGATACTTCCTCGCCTCGGCTCCCCGATTCGGTTTGGCTTTCGACCTCATCCACAGCAAAGCGAGGCTGAACCGATTCCCAGCCGCGGATGCTTCATCGTCGGCGGTTCGCCCACCGGCGTTGACGAAATTCGAAATCTCGCACGGACTCAATCTTCTCATGGCCGTGGCGTTCGTCCGCACGGATCCGATGCGGATTCCCAGGAGTCGGTCGATGACTTGGCGAATCTATTCGGGGGTGGGGATTGGCCCGGCGGTCCCGCACCCGGAAGTCGAACTGGCCGGAGTGCTACATCAGGGGTACGAGTTCGATGGGAACGACTGGAGCGGCGAACTGATCGGCGGGCTTCGGCTTCAAATCTGGAAAGGGCTTTCGCTGTATACGGAGTACAAGTTCAGCGGCATTCATCTGGATCTTCGCATCCCCGGCGGCTCGGCCGTCACGAACATCTACTCCCACCACCTCGCCCTCGGCACCGGCTGGTCGTTCTAGTTCCCGCAGGAGGGACGGGTTCACCGCGGGTATCACCATGGGCTACAGATTCTTCCACTTGAGCGCAGATCTTGACAGCGAGTGAGGTCCAGACCGGACCCTATCAGCGCTTGACCTGCACCAATTCCACGGTGACCCCCGCGGCGCGGGCGGCGTCGGCTTGCCATTGGCATCACGTTATCTAGATAACTGGATATACGTCTTGACGGTAGTCTTCCGTTGCGGTAGGCTGCCCGTAGGATGCAGAACAAGGTCGGAACGGTGCTGGAAGCGGGGCTGGTCGCCAAGGCGAAGGAATTGGCCGGACGCAGAGGGTTCACTTTCAGCAAGGTTTTGGAATCGGCGCTTTCCGATTATCTCAGACGGGAGAGAGCGGCGTCGAAAGGTGTGTCTTCCGTTGAGGCCACGTTCGGCGCGATACGCCTGCCTCCCCGCGCGGCCGTCCGGTTGGAAGCGGAGGACCCCTACGGATCTGAGTAGCATTCCTTCCGGGGAAGCCGTCTTCATAGACGCAAACATCTTTCTCTATCACTTTACAGGCGTTTCAAGGGACTGCATGGAGTTTCTGAAGCGATGCGAACAAAAGGAGCTTTCAGGCTGGACGGCGGTCCCGATATTGGCCGAGGTTTGCCACAAATTGATGGCGGCCGAAGCCTTGGCCAAGAAATTCGTGAAGCCGGGCCGGGCCGTCGAGCAACTTCAGCGGAAACCAGGTCTGGTGCGGAAACTATCAGACTACGCCGCGCAAATGGTGGCCCTGCACGGATGGGGCCTCTCGCTGGCGTCTGTGCCGGAGGACCTAATCCTTCGAAGCCAAGTTTTCCGTACTCGGTTCGGCCTTCTGACCAACGACTCCTTTGTTCCCGTCCTGATGCGTGAAGCAGGCGCGAGTTTTCTCGCCACCCGCGACGAGGCTTTCGACAGCTTGCCATCCATCCGATCGGCGCGGCCCACGGACATCGGCTAGCGCCACCCCGGCCGGAGGACTCTAACTCAGCTCGACGCTGACGCCCGCGGCGCGGGCGGCGTCGGCCTGGCGCTGATCGAGAGTCCAGAGGGGAAGATTTCGCACGGAAGCGACGGCGATGAAGCAGGAATCGGTAAAGGAAGTCCCGTGTCGAACCGAGAGATCGAGGGCCGTAGGGAGCCAGGAATCCGTTGGCAACTCCAGGGCGGGAGCAGACCAAACCTCGCGCATCAGCTCAATTTGGACCTCAGCCGGCGTGCTGCGCCGCTTCCGGATGGCATTGCAAACTTCAAAGCGCAACAGCGGGCCTGGAACGACCCATCTGGCCGCGCCGATCTTGGCTGCGATGTTTTCCCACTGCTCCTCGCGGAGCATAAAGGCTGAGACCACGCTACTGTCAGGAACCAACTCAGCCATCGCGGTACTCCCTGATCCATTTTACAACTGTCCCCTTGGGCAGTTCGGGGAGCCCCAGCTCGTCGTTCAAACGATTCACCTCGTCCAACCATCGGCGTTGGTCGGCCAGTTGTTTATCGCGGCGGATTGCGATCTCCGGCAGAAAGCGTGCGGCTTCCTCGAAAGCCTGAGAGAGCGTCTTGTTGTATTGGGCGGCGTATTCCTTCGCGAGTCGAACGGCGTCTTCCGCGACACCGCGTAGGAAGAGATTCCGGGATAGGCGTGGTCCGGGCCACGCCGGTGCGCGTTCGGCCAATTCAGTCCTGGCAGTTTTGGCCTTTCGGTACATGCGCCGTTTTCTCATGGTCAATTCTTGATATCTAGGATATCTCACCTCCAGCAGCGCAGTCAATGGCGACTCAACGAGCAGCTTGACAAACTTGAGCAGGCGGGAAATACTTCCGGGAAGAACGACGCGTCGTTCTAAACAAGATGGCACACAGGGCGATTCAGAAGCACCCCGGGAGACCGGAGACGAGGAAGGAAATCCTCGATGCGGCCCGGTCGGTCTTTTCGGAAAAGGGCTATCACGAGACCCAGATTCGCGACATCATCAAGAAATGCGGATGCGGGATCGGGACGTTCTACCAATACTTCAAAAACAAGGACGAGATCTTTCTCGAGATCGTGGGAAAGGGATCGAAACTGCTACGGGAGGTATTGCACCGCGAAGTGGAAGGGCTGCACGGCGTGGAACCGACGCTCCAACGAGGGCTCAAGGCGTTTCTCGACTTTGTAGAGCGGGAGAGAGCCTATTTTGTGGTGTTGTTCCGGGAGGGATACGTGACGAGTCCCGCTGTTCGCGCGGTAATCAATGAAGCGACGGGCGCCCTTTCGCTTCTCATGCGGGACATGATCCGGCGGGGGATCCAGTCGGGTGAAGTCCGAAAAATGTCGGAGGAGGAAATCGACGTGGTCAGTCAATGCATGATTGGAACGTGCATGTACGCGGCCACGCTCACCGTATCGGGTTACGGTGTGGCAAAGGAAAACATGATCAAGCACATGACGAATACCCTCGTACGGGGGATTCGATCGTGAGGTCCGTGAATCCAGGAACGACGCGTCGTTCGTACGGCGACGCGCCCGTTCCTGAAGGAGGAATCCATGGCGAGTTTTGAGCTGAATGAAATGCAGAAGATGGTGAAGGACGTGATGCACCAGTTCGCGGAACAAGACATCCGTCCCGTTTCCCACGAATACGACGAGAAGGAAGAGATGCCCTGGCCGGTGATGGAGAAAGCCGCGGCCATCGGGCTGGGAACGGCGGAAACCTTCGGCCTCACCAAGAAAAGCAGCAACGGCGGCGGCGATAGCATGGCCGGGGAGGCTCTCAAGGCGGGCGGGCGGTCGTTCCTGGGCGCGATCGTGAGCGAGGAGCTGGCGTGGGGTTGCGCGGGGATCACCAACGCAATCAACGGAAGCGGGCTGGCGGCCGTGCCGGTGGCCGGAATGGGGAACGACGAGCAGAAAGACCTCTTCATTCAATGCATGAGTGGGAAGGATGAGAACGGCCACATGAAAATCGCCGCGATGGCGATGACGGAGCCGAAAGCGGGTTCGGACATCTCATCCATCCAGTGCTCCGCCGTGAAGGACAACGGGAATTACATTCTCAATGGAAGCAAGCAGTTCATCACAAACGGCCACTCGGCGAGTATTTTCGTCGTATGGGCAACCGTCGATCCCAAGGCCGGGCGCGCCGGGCATCGGGCTTTCGTTATTCCGCGAGGTACGAAAGGGCTTGTGCCGGGGCCGAAGGACAAGAAACTCGGAATCCGCGCAAGTGAAACTTCTCCGGTATTTCTGGAGGACTGCAAAGTTCCTGCGGGATGGATGCTGGGCGGAGATCGGGCCGGCTTCGGCGGGGCGAAGAAGATGTTCGATGCGACGCGTCCCATGGTGGCCGCGATGGCGATCGGCATTGCGCGTGCGGCGGTCGAGTACGCCGTGCAGTACGCCACGGAGCGCGAGCAGTTCGGCGCGCCCCTCGCCTCGAAGCAGGCGATCGCGTTCATGCTGGCGGATATGGCGATGTCCGTCGAATCGGCGCGGTTGCTCGTGTGGAAATCCGCGTGGATGGCGGACAAGCAAATCCCGAACGTGAAAGAGGCGTCGATGGGGAAGGCGCTTGCCGCGCAGGTGGCCATGGACGTTACGCTCAAAGCCGTGCAGATCCTCGGGGGCTACGGATTCATTCGCGACTACCCCGTGGAAAAGTGGATGCGCGACGCGAAGATCTTCAACATCTTCGAAGGCACCGGCGAGATCCAGCGCTCGATCGTGGCGAGGGAACTCACCGGAGTGCGCTGCCTGTAGAGCAGACTGGAGCGAGGGATCATGGCTGAAAACGTCATCCGACCCGACTTGACGCCCGAGAAGGTCAAGGAGTGTCTCAAGGCGATTGACTTCCACGACCGGAAAGCCGTGCGCGAAGCGATCTGGGATGCGACTCCAAAACAGGTGTTCGAAATCGTGATCCCCACGGGACACGAGCAACTCAACCGCGGGGGCGCGGAGCCTCTCGAAGAAAACACCGTCGTCCGGTTCGTGGTCGATGGCGACGGCGGCGGCTCGTGGGACATGGAAGTTCGAAAGGGGAAGCTGGTCGTGTCGCCTTCCGGGAACGCTTCCCCGAGGACCACGATCACGATGTCCGCCGAGACCTTCGCCAAGCTCATGCGCGGGCAGACGAGCGGCATGACCGCCTTCATGATGCGGAAACTCAAGGTGGACGGCGATCTCATGCTGGCCACGAAAATCCAGCCGTTGTTGCTGGGCTGAGCCGGCGTCGGCCCAGACGAAAGGAGAAATCAACATGCGAGAGGCAGTCATCGTTTCAACAGCCCGAACGGGCATCGGCAGGGCCTTCCGGGGCAGCCTGAACCTGACGCACGGAGCCACCATGGCGGGGCACGTGATCAAGCACGCGGTGGAGCGCGCGAAGATCGAGCCCCGGGAAGTGGAGGATGTCATTCTCGGATGCGGACTGCCCGAGGGCGGCACAGGGAACAACATCGGCCGCGTGGCGGCGATCCGGGCGGGGCTTCCCGTGGAAACCTGCGGGATGACGCTCAATCGCTACTGCTCGTCCGGTCTTCAGGCCATCGCCATCGCGTCGCAACGCATCATGACCAATGAGGCGGATGTGATTGTGGCCGGCGGAGTGGAATCCATCAGTCTCGTTCAGAACAACCTGAACCTGAGCAATTACGGCGAGCCGTGGGTGGGCGAACACAAATCGGCGATCTACATGCCGATGCTTCAGACGGCGGAAGTGGTGGCCGCGCGGTACAAGGTCTCGCGCGAGGTGCAGGATCAGTACGCGTTTCAGAGTCAGCAGAGAACGGCGGCGGCCCAGGCGGCGGGGAAGTACAAAGACGAAATCGTGCCCTTCACAACGACCATGCTCGTGAAGGACAAGAACACCGGCGCGGAGTCGAATCAGGAGGTGACGCTCTCCAAGGACGAGGGGAATCGGCCCGACACAGTGCTCGAAAAACTGGCGACGCTGCCTCCCGTGGCGGGTGGCACGGTGACCGCCGGAAACGCGAGCCAGCTCTCGGATGGAGCGGCGGCGGTCGTGGTGATGGATTCGAAACTCGCTGAGAAAAAAGGCTTGAATCCGCTCGGTGTCTTCCGCGGGTTCGCGGTCGCCGGCTGCGAGCCGGATGAAATGGGGATCGGTCCTGTGTTCTCCGTTCCCAAGCTGCTCAAGCGCCAGGGACTGAATCTCGACCAGATCGATCTCTGGGAGTTGAATGAGGCCTTCGCGGTGCAGACCGTGTACTGCCGCGACAGGCTGGGCATCAGCAACGAAATCTACAACGTGAACGGCGGTGCGATCTCGATCGGTCATCCGTACGGCATGAGCGGTGCTCGGCAGACGGGACACATCCTTCTGGAAGGGAAACGGCGCAAGGCGAAGCGGGTGGTTGTGACGATGTGCATCGGCGGCGGCATGGGCGCCAGCGGCCTCTTCGAGGTGTTGTAATCGGCTCACCCCAGGCTGAATTCTTCGAACTTCCCGACGTCGGCCTCTCCTACCGCGTCCTGAATCCCGGCGCGACGGGGCTGCCGCTCGTCATGGTCATGGGATGGACGGGGGTGAAGGAGGACTGGGAGTCACTCTCCGATGCCTTGGCCGCCGACCGTCCGGTCCTCATCTTCGACAATCGCGGGATGGGAGAGAGTTCCGTCCCGGATGGCGGCTACACCATGGAGATGCTGGCGGGCGATGCTATGCGGCTCACGGAGCACGTCGGTTGGAAACGGTTTCATCTGCTGGGGATCAGCATGGGAGGCATGATCGCCCAAACGTGCGCGCTCATGAACCCTGATCGGATCGAGAAACTTGTTTTGGCCTGCACTCATTTCGGTGGACGAGGCGTCGTCCAGCCACTGCCCGAAATCCTGGCTGTGTTTCAGGCGGCCTTGGGAGCGAATTCGAAGGTGATCGATGTGCGCGCGTACGTCAAGAATCTGATGCCGGTGAACTACACCGCTGCGTGGGTGAAGGCGAATCCTTCTCGTGTCGAGGAGTTGATCGAGCGGAGCCTTCGGTATCGGCGCTCCAGAAGGGGCATGATGTCCCAGCTCTCGGCGGTGCTGGGTTTCGACGTTTCGGATCGCGTTTCGGCGATTTCACACGAAACCCTTGTCGTTCATGGAACCGGCGACAACCTGATTCCGTATGAGAACGGCGTCCGCCTTTCGAAGAAGATCCCCCGCGCCCGCCTCCATTCCCTCCCGGACGCCGGCCACGTCTTCTGGGACATGGACAACGGCGCCTCCGCCCTCGCCATTCGGGAATTCCTAGGAGCTTGAGCCTGCTCCTTCCTTGAGCCTCTCAGCCAGCCAGAGCTTGATGATCGATTGACGGGTTACCCCGAGCCGGCGGGCTTCCTTGTCGAGGGATTCGACCATCCAAATGGGAAAGTCGACATTCACCCGCTTCTGTTCCCTACCCGGCCTGTGGGCTTTGGACCGGTCAAGAAATCTGGTGACGTCTTCTCCGCGATCGAATCGCTTGTCAAATATCTTCGCTTTCATACAACTCCATTTCCTCCTTTCGGGAGCGCCGCACGCAAATCAACCGGACCTTTTCCCCCCGGTAAGCGATCACGGCCGACCAGACTCTTTCCCCGATTCGGCCGATCACCATCCATCGGGATTCGTCCGACGTCTTCGCCGGGATCTCGATTCGGTCCGGGTCGAGCCACAGCTCTTGGGATTCCACGAAATCGATCCCATGTTTCCTTTCGTTCGATTCGCTCTTCTTCGGATCGAACTCGAACTCCACGGTATAAAATATATACCTTTTCTATTTACCCGTCCATCCCGGTTTTGCGAAGTCGGAATCGGGGGACAGCATTCTCCCTGCTGGGCGCGCTCAAAGGCGGGGTACGCCGAAACTGGTTTCTCGCGTGATTCGCTTCCCGGCCTCCAGGCACGTGTCCAGCACGAACGAGACGACCTTGCGGGTATCCCTGGGATCGATGATGCCGTCGTCCATCAGGCGGGCGCTGCAATACATGGACTCGGAGACGATCTCCAGCCCCTGTTCGATCATGGTTTGACGGGCCTTCAGTTGCTCCCGCGCGGAATCGTCCGGCGTGAAGCCCGTGCGTTTCCATTTCTCCTCCGTGATGATGCCGATCACTTTTGCCGCCTGAGCGCCCCCCATCAGGGCCTGCCGGGCCGTCGGCCACGAAAAAACGAAGTTCGGCTTGAGCGCGCGGCTGGCCATGGCGTAATTGCCGGCCCCGTAGGAATTCCCGAGGAGGACGGTGATCTTCGGCCCCCGAATATTGGCCACCGCCTGAATGAGTTTGGCGCTGTGTTTGACCTGGCCGGACCGCTCCACGTTTTTCCCCACCCAGAAGCCGGTGGTATTTTGCAGAAAGAGCAGGGGCGACCGCGCCTGCTCACAGAGCTGGATGAATTGCGCGGCCTTCAGCGCGCCCTTGGGAGTGATGGGCCCGTTGTTTCCAATGATGCCGCATCGTTTTCCCTCGATTCTGGCGTGTCCGCAGACGGTGTGTTGATCGATGGCCGGATTGAATTCAAACCACTCCGAGCCGTCGACAATCCGGGCGATCACTTCCTGTACTTTGTACATGGTCCGACGGTTGACGGGCGCGAGGCCGATCAGCTCTGAAGGATCGTACTTCGGAGGCTCGATCGCCTCGTCCATGTGGTCAAGCTTGGGGTCCTTTGGGAGTTGAGCGACTATTTCACGCGCGATGCGGATTCCGTCGGCGTCGTCCCCGGCCAGGTATTCACCGGTTCCCGATACGGTGGCGTGCATCTCGGCTCCCCCCAGTTCCTCATGTGTCGTTTCCTCTCCCGTGCCGGCCTTCAGAAGGGGCGGTCCTGCCAGGAAGAGCTGGGTTTTCCCCTTCACAAGAACGATATAGTCCGAAAGCGCGACTTGGTACGCGCCTCCGGCCGTTGCGTTCCCATGGGCGACCGTGATCTGTGGTATGCCCGCTGCGCTCAATTCCGCCTGCTGGCCGTACACCCGCCCCGCGTCCGTGAAATTGGCCGCGGCCCAGGGGTCGCCGGCCGCCGATTCCTGGCCCAAATCCCCGCCGCCGCTCTCATGCAGGGAGACCAAGGGGAGCTTGGCTTGGAAAACGATTTCCTGGATCCGCAGCATCTTCTTGACGTTGACGGAGTTGATCGTTCCTCCCTTGATCGCGAAGTTCCAGACGATGACCATGCATCGCCGGCCCGAGATGCTTCCGATGCCCGTAATGATGTTGCCGCCCGACTTGCTCCCATCGCTGTCGTCGAGCATTCCGTATCCGGCGATCGAGCACAGCTCCAGAAACGGCGCGCCGGGATCCAATAGAAGGGACAGCCTCTCGCGAGGAAGCAACTTCCCCTTTGCGCGCGCCTTCTCCCGGTATCCCGTTTCCGTTTCGAGCTGTTTCTTCTCGACGTCGCGGACTTTTCGGACATAGTCCTCCATGTGCTTCGCATTGGCCGCGAAGGATTCTCCCTTCACATTGATCTTCGATTCGATGACAGGCATGAGTCTTTCTCCTTCCTACCGATTCACCACATTCCGGGCATACGTGCAAATCTTGGACCGACCGCATCTCACGACCTAATCCTAGACGCTCCCGAAATCGGAAATCGGCGAAATCAGGAAATCGGGGGACACCCTACCGATTCTTCCAATCGTGAAATCTGTAGGGTGTCCCCGGATTCACGTAGAGATGGCTGCGACTCTGAAGCCGATCCATCTCCCATGGGGGCTTGAACCCCGCCGTGAGTTAGCATACATTAGTATGGTCATGGGAATGGAGAGATCTACTGTGGCTCCGGGCATTCGGCGGGGTCGGGGGGCGGCGACGAATGAGACGGGCCGGTACGAGGCGGTTCGAGCCGAGGCTTTTGACGATGGGTGGGGTCCGGACGAGCCGGGGCCGCCGCCGCTGAAAACCAGCGTTACTGAAGATCGATCCCGCTCCGTGATCACACGCAATGATTCGCCCGATGTGCCGTTCAAACAGTCCATCAACCCTTACCGGGGATGCGAGCACGGCTGCGCCTACTGCTTCGCCCGGCCCACGCATGCCTACCTCGGATTCTCACCCGGACTCGATTTCGAAAGCCGCTTGTTCGCCAAGGCCGATGCGCCTGAAGTTCTCCGCCGGGAACTCCGGAAACCCGGCTATCGCTGTTCCACCATCGCCATGGGAACGAATACCGATCCGTACCAACCCATCGAGCGGGAGTGGATGATTACCCGAGGCATCTTGGAGGTGCTTTCGGAATGCGGACACCCTGTCAGTATTGTCACGAAGTCGGCATTGGTAGAGCGCGACATGGACATCCTTTCGTCCATGGCCAAGCGGCGATTGGCCGAGGTGACTCTTTCGGTGACGACGCTGAACAAAGATCTCGCTCGCCGACTCGAACCGAGGGCGGCCGCGCCGTGGAGGCGAATTCAGACGCTGCGAGCACTGAAGGAGAACGGCGTTCCATGCGGAGTACTCGTCGCACCCGTCATCCCCGGCCTCACGGATTCAGAAATGGAATCGATTCTCGAGGAGTGTACGAACGCGGGCGCCCGGTGGGCGGGATTCCAGCTCCTTCGTTTGCCCATGGAAGTGAAAGGTATTTTCTCCGAGTGGCTTCAGGCCAACGAGCCGGGGAAGCGGGAACACGTGCTCAACCTCATTCGGGAGACACGCGGCGGCCGACTCACCGATTCAGATTTCGGCGTGCGTCAAACCGGGACCGGGCCCTACGCGGAAATGCTCCGGAAAAGATTCCATCTCGCCTGCACCCGTTTGCACCTGAACGAGGCGGGCGACGAGATCGACATCACCGAATTCCGACCACCCGGCAGGGCGGGTGATCAGATGGGGCTATTCCAGGTCAGTCCTTCTTCGAATACTTGAACGAGACGTTGACGCGCGCGCGGTAGGCGTTGACCTTCCCGTTCGCCATCGTTACGTCCAGCTTGGTGACCTCGCCCACGCGAAGGTCTTTGAGCGACTTACCGGCCATTTCCAGGGCGGTCTTCACCGCATCTTCCCAGGATTTGCTGCTGGTGCCCACGAGTTCGATGATCTTGTACACGCTTGAAGACATGGTTCCTCCTTTTGTTTGCCTACCCATTGTCCATCATTCAGATCAAGACTCAACTGAAAACGCGTGCGGTGGATCGGGCCGTTCCTGTGAAGGGCCGCCTACAGGACCGCTCCGCGATCCGCCGGTAGGACCACGCGGAACGTGGAGCCGACGCCCAGTTGGCTCTCTGCCTCCAGCGTTCCTCCCATGCGTTCCACGATGCGGTAGGAGAGATAGAGGCCCAGCCCCATTCCCTTCCCCGCGGGCTTTGTGGTGAAGAAGGGTTCGAACAAATGCGGCATGTGTTCGGCGGCGATGCCGGCTCCGGTGTCTTCGATCTCGACTCTCACCGTGCCGTTTGATTCCCGGGTTCGGAGCCGAATGGTTCCCTGCGTCGAGATCGCCTGGGCGGCGTTCAACAGAAGATTGAGAAACACTTGAGTGAGACGGCGGGGCGCGCAGGGGATTTTGGAAACGCTACCGTACTCCTTCGCGATTTCGGCTTTGTGTCGAAGTTCATTGGCCATGATTCCCAGGGCGGAGTCGAGTATGGCGTTGATGTCCGTCGGCTCGATTTCGCTTTCATCCACGTGGGCGAACTCGCGGAGGTCCGACACGATCTTCGAGATTCGGTCGGCCCCTTCGTGCGATTCCCGAACGAGGTCCCCCAGATCCCCGGTGATCCGATCCATCTTCTCCGACTCGCGAATTCGGCGGATGTCGGCGAGCGATTCCTGGAGATCGCCCTGGGGTAACCGGCCCGCCCTGTCCTCCAGGGTTCGATACGCCCGCAACACGGTGATCAGGCTGCGAACGTATCGGGCCAGCACGGCGAGGTTGTTCTGGAGAAAGGCCATGGGATTGTTGATCTCGTGCGCGATGCCCGCCGTGAGCGTTCCGAGGGAGACCAATTTCTCCGCTTGAATGAGCTGCGATTCGTGGGAGCTCAGAAGCTCCAGCGCCGCCTGGCGTTCCTCGAGAATCCGGTTCACGGCCCGCGCGAGATCCTGAAGATGAAGCGGCGCGTCCGGGTCCAATGTCAGCCTCGCGGCGGGGCCTTTTCGGGCCAAGGTGTTCAGGGCGTCGATGAGCGACTGGATTTCCTTCGGATGCCGAGGGCCGCGGCGACGATCGGCGGGAGGGATTTCGGATGACGCGGGCGGCTTCCGACCCCGCGCCGATGCGCTCGATTTCCGCATCCCCATGCCCGCAACTATGCCATAACCGCCTGTCATTTTCCTCCCGCCTCGAGTGAAGGCGGCGCGTTTCCATCGGTGTTGCTCCGCCCGCTCGCGGTGTATACTCTGCGCATCGTATGGGAGGAGCGATGGAGACACTCTTGGTGATCGATGATGAGCGAAACATCTGCACCTCCCTCGCCCGTCTCTTCGAGCCGGAAGGTTACCATGTCGCCTGGGTCACCGAGGCCCGGGAAGCCCTCCCGAAGTTCCACGAAGTCCATCCTCACGGTGTGTTATTGGACCTCAAAATGCCGGAACTGGACGGCCTGCAGGTGCTCGAAGCGCTGAAGGCCTCGGACGCCGGCGTTCCCGTGGTGATCATGACCGCCTACGGTACGGTGAAATCGGCGGTGGACGCCATGAAGAAGGGGGCCTACGACTACATTCTCAAACCGTTTTCCGAGGATGAGATCCGGCTGGTGGTGGCCCGGGCGCTCGAGACGCATCGGCTCCGAAGAGAAGTGGGCGAACTGAAGGCGAAGTGGTCGAAGCAGTTCGAGCTTGAGGCGCGGATGGGATCGAGTTCCGCCGTGCAGGCCGTGATCCGTCAGGTGAATGCCGTGGCCGCCACGGACACCACCGTGCTGCTGATGGGGGAGAGCGGCACGGGAAAGGAACTGGTGGCGCAGGCGATCCACGAGCGCTCGGCAAGACGGGAAAAGCCGTTCGTTCCGGTGGACTGCGCGGCGCTCCCGGAAAATCTCGTGGAGGCGGAACTCTTCGGGCACGAAAAGGGCGCGTATACCGGCGCCGTCACCTCCGAAATAGGGAAGGTGGAGATGGCCGATGGCGGGACGTTGTTCTTCGACGAGATCGGGGATCTCACCGCCAAGTTGCAGCCGAAACTGCTGCGATTCCTCGAGACGCGGAGGTTCATGCGACTGGGCGGGCGGAAGCAGGAAACGGCAAACGTTCGTATCGTCGCCGCCACCAACGCGCCGCTGGACAAGCTCGTTCGGGAGAAGACGTTTCGGGCCGATCTTTTCCATCGATTGAATGAGTTCCCCATTCTCCTTCCGCCCCTGCGCCATCGGAAGGAAGATTTGGCCGCCATCGCGCGCGGCTTTCTGCCGGACGTGGCTTCCCAATGCGGGAAGAAACGGCTGGAGATTTCGGCGGACGCGTTGAAGAAGCTGAAGTCGCATGCGTGGCCTGGGAATGCGAGAGAGCTGCGAAACGTCCTCAAACGGGCGGGTGTGACCTCGGCGGAGCGGATCGAGGCGGCGGACATTGTCCTCGACGGAACCGGCGAAATGGCGGAGGAAAGTTCTCGGTCCGTACGAATTCAGATTGAGGCCGGCCGGCCTCTGAAGGAAATCACGGACACGGCACTCCGGGACGTGGAGCGCGAGGCGATCCGGGAGGCAATGGAGCAGTCCGGGGGGCATCGCGGGAAAGCGGCGTTCCTCCTCGGGATCGACGCAAAAACGCTCTACAACAAACTCCGCGGCATCGGCTGAACCGGTCCGGTCGGGCGGCACCTCCCGAATTCAGGTCCGGATTCCCGTGCTTTCGGTCACTCCATCGTCCGTTCGGAGCCGGAGGATTGTTCGGCGGCCCGGCCGAACGGACGGGACGTCCATCCGACAACGGTGAGCACCCGGATTTCTCCGTCTTCTCGGGTGGATTCCAGCGCTCGGAAAAACACACCCCTTGCGCCCATCACTGGCACGGTTTCTGCGTATCCACTCAACATGAGATTCACCATCATGATTCGAAACCTGCTCGGTGCGTCGGAACCTCTCGGGAGCGCAGGGTTTCCCATCCTTCATCATCCGTTACTCTACCGGAGCGAACAGGCGCTGGCGGCCAACGAATACTCCGGCCCCAGACGATCGGGCTGGCGTCGACTGGTCCGTGAGATACGCCGATACCCGCGATTCTATTTCATGTCCGGCGTGCTCACCGGGCTGATCAGCTTCTTCGTGGTGAGCTGGTGGGTGGGCCAGGGACCGGCGGAGATTCGATCGGCGTCCGCTCAGAGTCTGGTGGCGTCTGCCACTGAAGTGGACGTGGATGCGCTCATCCAAGCCCAGCTCGTGATCAATCAGGCGTTGGCTCAGATGTACACGCGGCAGCAGATGGGAACCGGAAGACTCCCCCCGCGTTAGGTCCGATCCGGCCGACGCGGCGGGAACCTACCTCGGACCGGGCGCGACGCGAACCCCGCCTCGAACCCCGCCTCGAACGCCAAGCGAAACCTGGATCGACGATCCGGCGGGCGGAAATGTGGCCCCCTTGGCACTGAAGCTGTGGGTATCTGACGCGGCATTGGGCAACGAGGCATTTGTGACCACCCCGAACGGGCAGGAGGTTGCGCACATCCGGTGTCCCGGGGATTGTCCGGCCTGCTGCTTGTTGTTGCCGGTAAATCGGAGGTCGACCGTGCCGCTGCTCGGAGCCGAGCCGGAGGAGATGGCGAGAAGCTCCGCAACGGAGATGGTTTGAACTTTTCCCTGGGCGTCGGTCCAGCTCACTACGGCGTCCATCTCGGTGCCCTGATCCATCAGGGCACTTCTCCAAGCATCGCCATTCAGATCGGACTCATCATATCCGGGCCGGGCGCCGATCGATTGAACTCCATCGTACATGGCCTGCCAGTCCATGTCGGTGGCGAACAAGGCACTCTTCGCCGCCTCGCCGGAAGCAACGATGAAATGAGGAGACTCCGAAACTTCACCCATCCTCGCTTCAAATTGGAGAGTCTGCGGTTTCTCGTCGTCGCTGCATGTTGAAAGGAGCGGCAGCAGCATCACCGCTGCCGTCATTCGCCAATTTCTCATTCCCATCGTAACCCCCAATCTCAGTTCCACTTGTTCCGCCCGATCCGCCAAGTCACCGTCCTTCCGTCACCCCATGTGGATCTGGGTAGCCCCATCATACCTTGACTACGGCGGTCGTCAAATGCCCGTTTGATTTGCAATGGGGAGTCCGAATAGGCAAACTTCAAACCATGGCAGATCGGTGGATGAAATCCGTATCGTTATACGTGCTCTTGGCCATCTTCGTCTCGTGCGGGGGCGAGGGAGATGCCCCATCGGGAGCCGCGAAGAACACGAGCGAGATTACCTTTCACGCGCCGCTCGACGCCACTCAGGCGTCCGTGGCTTCCCTGGTTGAGAGCAAAGGCCAGAACCTGGCGGCGGATTTTCAAGTCGATGGAAACACCCTCAACAGCGGCGTGCGCGGGGGTGTGCGTGGCGGAGTTCGCGGCGGCATACGGGCGGCCGCTCCGAGGGGCCAGTCCGCCGCGGCGGACTACGCGTGGGAAGTTTCATTTCCTCTTTCACAGCAAGCCACCGTCGAGAAGGGCTCGCATACCGTGGGCATCCTGGTATTTGCGGAAGACAAGCCGCACATCCGGTTGCTCAAGTCGGAGACCACCACGAGTCTGAGCATCCGAAGCGGATCAGCCGAAGTGGAAGAGACCGAGTCGGCAACGGTGGCACTGATCACGGACTCGGGCCGGAAGGTGCCGAACATCATCAACCTGGCCGCCGGAATCGATCCCACGTCTTCCGCGCCGGACGCGACCCAAGCCCAGATCGAAAAAATCCTCGCCGACGGCTCCCTCGTCCTTCCGACCGTTCCCGCCGGAAAGAAACCATAGTCCGATTCCGAACCTGGATCGTGAGGTGGCGGCGGCCGTGCGGTTCGGGTTCAATCACCGCCTCTCTTCCAAATCGGCCGAGGAGTGCTAAGATTTCCCGCGATGTTCAGGCCCAAGAAAGCTGCGTGTGTGATTGCCCTCGTTTTTGCGGACCTCTTCGTCCTCTGGGCCATCTGGTATTTCAACTACTGGGTCCGCAGAGAGATCCTTCCGCAAGCCTTCTTTCGAATCGGCCTGTCGCTGCCGCAAAACACCCCTGAGTGGTCACACTACTGGCGATACTACTACTTCATCTTCCTCTGGCCTCTGATCTTCATGTACCTCGGCATCTACACCAAACGGTACCTCTTCTGGGACGAGGTCAAGCAGGTCCTGAAAGGGACGACCGCGGTTTTCCTCACCCTGATCGCGCTCCTGTTCATGACGAAGCAGTCGAGGGAATACTCCCGATCCATTCTCGTATACTCCTATTTCATGAGCTTGATCGCGCTGCCCGCCGTTCGATTCGGGCTGAAATCGTATTTTGTGAAGATCCGCTGGTGGACCAAGAACGTGGTGATCCTTGGCGCGGCGAAAACCGGCGAACTGGTCGCGCAGGGATTGGCGCGACATGCCTATCTGGGCTACATGCCCGTGGGCTTTTTGGATGACGATCCGGCGAAACAAGGCAAAACGATCGCCGGTCTCACGGTGATCGGCCCGCTGGAACGACTCCCCGCGGTGCTGGAGGAAAGGCGCATCAAGGACATCGTCATCGCCATTCCGACGCTTAATCGAAACCGGCTCACCCAGCTGATCTCGTGGAGCGAGGACCGGCTGGACAGCATCAAGGTTGTCCCGGATTTTTTCGGGCTGGCCACGTCCGGCGCGGAAACGCAGGCGCTCGACAGCGCGCTCATGATCAACATGAAGAACAACTTGAACAAGCGGCTGAATCAGGGATTGAAGCGCGCGTTCGACCTTCTGCTGGGTTATGTGATGCTGCTGGTGTTGATCCCGGTGCTGGCCCTCGTAGCCCTCCTCATCCGCCTCGATTCGCCGGGGCCGATTATTTACGGCCATCGCCGGATGGGTCAAAACGGCCGGAAATTCTGGTGCCTCAAGTTCCGCACGATGGTCGAGCGGGCGGATCAGATGCTGCAGGATCATTTGGCCCAAAATCCCCAGGCCCAACGCGAGTGGGATGCAAACTTCAAACTGCGCGAAGACCCGCGCGTAACGCGTCTCGGCGGTTTTCTCCGGAAGTACAGCATCGATGAGCTGCCGCAACTTCTGAACGTGCTCCGTGGCGACATGAGCCTCATCGGCCCCCGCCCCATCGTGGAAGGGGAGATTCCGAAGTATCAAGCGGACATCGACATGTACTACAAGGTTCGTCCCGGCATCACGGGAATTTGGCAGGTAAGCGGGCGGAACGACGTGGACTACGGGGAGAGGATCAAGCTGGACTCCTGGTATGTGCGAAACTGGAGCCTCTGGCTGGACACGGTCATCCTGCTCCGCACGATCCGGACGGTGCTCGGCCGTGAGGGGGCGTATTGAGAAGAGGCGGTCAGCATTCAGCGGTCAGCTCCCAGCGGGAGTTTCCGAGAATTCTTCTTTTCCGGAAGCTGATGGCTGAACGCTGACTGCTCTCTACCCACACCGATACGGTTTGATCTTTCCCTCTCGGTAGAGGTTTTCGATCCCCTCGATGGTCTGATCGGAGAGGGCCGACTCGGGCCGTTCGGCCACGATCTCACCGCCCTTTCCGGCGTGGGCGTCCTTTTTCTTCATCAAGAGCCAGTTCTTCTCCTGGTTCTTGAGTCTGAAGAGCCCGAACGCGCCCTTGAGCTTCTTGCCGTCCAACTCAAACTCCAATCGTCCCTTCTTCAAATCCGATCTCAAATCTGAAATCTGAGATTTGAAATTGACGATGCCCGTGTCCCACACGATCACCGGCCCGGCGCCGTACTGCCCTTCCTCGATCACGCCCTCGAATGTGGCGTAGTCCAGGTCATGATCGTCCACCTGCACGGCGAGCCGCTTCACGGCAGGATCGATCGAGGGCCCCTTGGGAATCGCCCACGACTTGAGGACGCCGTCGATTTCAAGCCGGAAGTCGTAGTGGAGAGTGGTGGCTTTATGCTTCTGAACGGTGAAGAGGGGCAAGGAAAGGGATCAGGCCTCCGCTCTCCGGGTCCCCCGACCGTTGAGCAGGTGCCGCTTGACCATGGCAACGGCCTCCGCGGGAGACTGCGCCAGATTCACCAGCCGGTAGTCGCCGTCCCGAATGAGGAGTTCTTCGCCGAAGACGGCAAAAACGCGGTTCCAGAAATCGCCGAGGAGGATGATGGGTTTCTTGACGATCCCTGCCTGGCGGAGCGACCAGATGAGTGTCAATTCCGTGAGCGTCCCTACGCCGCCACGAAGCACGACAAAGGCGTCCGCCATCGAAATGAATCGCTTGAGCCTCTTGTAGATCTCGGGATGGTGGAAGACCCTGTCCAGATAGCGGTTGGGCTTGTAGTCCTTGAACTCCTCTGTGGTGAGGCCGGCGGTGGGACCCCCGGCTTCCCTCGCGCCGCGCGAAACGGCTTCCATGCTGCCCTGGTAGCCTCCCGTGATGACTTGGAATCCGGCTTCAGCGAGCATCCGGCCCAGCGAGCGCGCATCGCGGTAGTTGGGATCGCCGTCGGACGTCAGAGAGCCGCAGAAAACAGCCACCGTCTTGATCTGACCTCCACGATGGGGGAAATGTCGCGGGAGGGCAGGAGCCCGGAGCGACCGACCTCCACGATGGGGGAAATGTCGCGGGAGGGCAGGAGCCCGGAGCGACCGACCTCCATTTCGTTTCATGAATGACCTCCTTGGAGATGGGGATGAAGCATGGTCTTTCGGGAGGGGAAAAAGCGACCTTTCAGCCCAAGTACCATTTTCAGAAATTACCCCTTAGAGGATTATTGTAGCCCGGAATGGCGGCAGGGTAAAGCGGCGCGGGTCACCATGAAAGTTCCATTCGCCGTCCTTGGAGCCTTCGCGGAAAGGGCGGCGCGGGCGAGCGATGGATCTATAGCTTGAAAACGTCCCGCGCGGTCTTCCACAAGAGGGCGTCGCATGCCTCCGGCTTGAGATCGAGCTTCTCGACCTGATCGAGGGTCTCCGTGTGGAGGAGAATGGGGTAGTCCGTTCCCCACATTACCTTGCCGATTCCTCGGGAATTCATGAATTGTACAAGCTTGGGGTCCCAATACTTCGGCGCGTGCGCCGCGCAGCCAATGAAGACGTTTTTATGCTTCCAGGAGACGGCCACCAATTCTTCCACCCACGGCCAGCCCGTGTGCGAGGCGACGAATTTCAGTTCAGGGAAGTAGAGGGCGATGTCGTCGATGTAGATTGGCCGCCCCATCTCGGAGGGCATCCGCTCCGCCGAGTGGCCCACCTGCGCCACCACCGGAACGCCCAGTTCTTCGCATTTGGCGTAGAACGGCCACACGTCCCGTCCATTCAGCGGTACGTTGAAACCGAAGGGGTGAAAAAAGACGCCCTTGAAATTGTAATTGCGCACGAGGCTCTCGATTTCCTTCACGCCCCTCATGCGCTGGTACGGGTTCAGGCGGGCGATGCCGTAGAAACGGTCCGGGTACTTCTCCGTGAGCGGAATCACGTCCTCGGGATCCACGGTATGAACCGAACCGGGAAAATCGTACGATCCCAGTGCGGAAATCGGGATCAGCACCTTGTCGATTCCGGCGGCGTCCAGGACATCGATGAACGCCTCGGGAGAATGGCCCTTGATCCGATCCTCGATGTTCCACCATTTGAGTACGGAGCCGACTTCGGGATTGTCGAGGAAGATCTTCTTCAACCCCTGCGGTGTGAAGACGTTGCAGAAGTAATCGATGACTTTCGCGGTCACGATGGGGAAGCTACCACACGGCCGAGCCCGTCGCCAAGGCGCTCGTTCGCCGTCAGGACCTTGCATGGGCGCCGATCCGTTGACATTGCACGTCGGCCGAGCGGTAGGGGCGAGGCATGCCTCGCCCCTACACCTTCACGCCGGGTTATGATAGGGGATTTGGAAGGCGATGGAATCAACATCGGAACGGAAACTGCTTCAGGAATCGCTCGCGCGTTTGCTGAAGGAGCGATGCGGCATCGAGAAGGTGCGGGGGTTCATCAAGAGCGGTGAACCGGACGGCGGCCTCTGGAAGGAGTTGGGTGAAATGGGCTTCCTGGGCCTGCTGGCGCCCTCGGAGTTGGGCGGCATGGCGGGCTCGCCGGCGGACCTTCTCGCCGTACAGTCCGAGATGGGGCGGCGACTCGTTCCACTTCCGTACCTTCAGCACGTTGCTGCGATCTACCTTTTGTCTCAAACCGGCGCGAAGGCGTCCTCGGACATTCTCAGGAAGGCGATTTCCGGCGAGGTGAGACTTTCCCTACCCCTCGGAGCCGATTCGCTCCGATGGTGCGCGAAGGGCACGGGAAAGTCTCCGGAGAAACATCTGCTGCCCTTTGGTCCGGCCGTGGACCACGTCGTCGGGGCTGCGGCCGAACGCGGGAAGGTCGAGGTCCGGTTGATTCCATCGGCCGGCAAGGGGATCGTGCTCAAGAGAGTGGACTCGATCGACCTGACGCATCCCCTTTACACATTCAAGTCGTCGTCGAAAACATCGACGGATCTGCGGTTCCAGGTTCCAAAGGACAGATGGGCAAAGGTCCTGGCCGAAACGGATCTCCTTACGACGGCCGCCGTATGCGCCGAAATCCTGGGGGGCGCGGAGGAAGCGCTTCGACTCACCATCGAGTACACCAAGGCGCGCACGCAGTTCGATCGCCCTATTGGGACATTTCAAGCGGTACAGCACAAAGCCGCCAACGCCGGTGTCCTGCTTGAAGGGATTCGATCCTACGTGGCGCAGGCCTCGGTCTTGGTTTCCTCGAACAGTCCCGGCCGCAAGAGAGCCGTTCAGATGGCCAAGGCGTACGCGTCGGACGCCTATCTCAGGATCGCGGAGACCGGTCTCCAACTCCACGGCGGCATCGGCTATACGTGGGAGCACGACATCCACCTGTACCTCCGCCACGCGAAACGGTGCGGGCAGTCGCACGGCGATCCATCCAGCCTCCGCGAACTCCACGTGCAGGCCATCCGGTAAGTCCACCGGGGCGGATGGTCTCCGACGATCTCCTCGCGCGTGAAGTCGTCAGCGATCCCTACCCCTACTTCGCGTGCCTCCGTTCGGAAGACCCCGTCCATTGGAACGAGCAATGGGGCGGATGGATCCTGACGAAATACGACGACATCTTTTCGATGCTTCAAAGCGCGCCGCTGTCATCCGACCGCTACACGCCGTTCAAGAAACTGAAGGGCTCATCGGCAGACTCGGAGGCCGTCTACAAGGTGCTGGCGCTCTGGCTCGGTTCACAAGACCCGCCTCTCCATTCACGCCTCCGCAACGCCGTTCAGAAGGCTTTTACGCCGATGACCATCGAAGCGCTGGTTCCGGAGATTCAAGCGACGGCCGATCAGCTCCTGCTCGGAATGCGCGGGCGGGACCGGATGGAACTCCTCCAGGATTTCACTTATCCGTTGGCCGCCACGGTGATCGCGCGGATGCTCGGAATGCCGCTCCGCGATCTGAATCTCATCAAATTGTGGGCCGACCGCGTCGCCCCCATCATGTTCATGATGCTGGGCGAGAAAGGGCGATACGGACGGGCGCGGCAGGCCCTCGATGAAATGACAGAGTACTTCAAAGCTCTCGTACACGAACGACAGGCTCATCCTACGAGCGATCTCACCTCCGCGCTCGTGGGCGTGATGGAAAAGGGCGAGCTCGCCGAAGAGGAAGTCATCGCGACGTGCATGGTCGTGGTCTTCGGCGGCCACGAAACGACGATGAACCTGATGGCCAACGGCCTCCTGGCCCTGCTTCGGAATCCGGCCGAAAGCGAGCGGCTGCTGCGGAATCCGGAGATCATCGATACGGCGGTGGAAGAATTCCTCCGGTTCGACGGGCCCGCCAAATCAACCGTCCGCTGGGCCAAAGAAGATTTCAAACTGGACGGAAAAACGATCCAAGAGGGCCAGCGCGTCCTCGTCGTGTGGGCCGCGGCCAACCGGGACCCGGCCCGTTTTTCCGAGCCGGACCGTCTCGATCTCGGCCGGCATCCCAACCCCCATTTCGCCTTCGGTCAGGGCATCCACTACTGCCTCGGCGCCCCCCTGGCGAGGCGGGAGGCGAAGGTCGGATTGACCACACTCGTGCGCCGATTGCAGGAAATTCGACTGGCCGTTCCCGAGACCGATCTCGAGTGGCATCCGACGATCATCATACGGGGATTGAAATCTCTCCCTATCCGATTTACGGCGATTCAGTAGAACGAAGAGAGGGTATCCATGACTACAGGCATCGAAACAGAAAGCGCGGCGAATCTGAGATCCGAGGCGCGGTCTTGGATCCGAAAAAACCTTCCCAAAGAGTGGCGAGCGGCTTCCGCTGAAACCATCGGAGAGGAAAACTACATGGAGATCCGCCGTGCCTGGGCGAAGAAACTCTACGAGGCCGGCTGGGTCGGCCTCTCCTGGGCGAAGGAGTACGGCGGAAAAGGATTGTCGCTCGTGGAGGAGGTCGTTTTCGCCGAGGAGGAAGCGCTGGCGCAGGCGCCGGACTTCATCAGCCGGAACAGCGTGTACTACATTGGTCCGACGATCATTGCGCATGGGAACGAAGAGCAGAAGCGGCGATACCTCCCGAAGATGTTGTCCGCCGAGGAAGTCTGGTGCCAGGGGTATTCGGAGCCGAATGCGGGATCGGACCTGGCCTCCCTGCGGACGGCGGCGATGAAACGGGACGGACGCTGGATCGTGAACGGGCAGAAAACGTGGACCACCATCGGGAACCACGCCACGTGGTGCTATTTCCTGGCACGCACGGATCCGTCGGCGCCGAAACACAAAGGCATCACGGCGTTTGTGGTCGATATGAAAACGAAGGGCATCACCGTTCGTCCGATCACCACGATCACGGGCTCCACCGAATTCTCGGAAATGTTTTTCGACGACGTGGAAGTGCCGGAGGAGAATGTGCTCGGCGCGCTGAATCAGGGATGGAAAGTGACGATGACGACGCTTGGGTTCGAGCGGAGCATGAACAATTTCGCCCGCGCGGTGCTCCTCCGCTCCGAAGTGGAGGAAGTGGCCCGACTGGCCCGGCGAACGAGGCGGCACGGCCGGCCGGCGATCGAAGACGGCTGGATCGCGCAGCGCCTCGCCCAGTGCGCGGAAGAGGCCGAAGCGCTCAGGCTCACGATTCATCGCTACCTGCCCAAATGGGCGGAGACGCATCAGCCGGGGCCGGAATCGTCGGTCATCAAGATCATGTGGTCCGAGGCTCATCAAAGGCTGATGGAATTGGCGCTCGAGGTCCTGGGACCGGGCGCTCAGCTTCGGACGGGTCCCGATGCCGAAGCCAAGGGCCGTTGGCCGATGATGTATTTGTTCACGCGCGCCGAGACCATTTACGCGGGGACGTCCGAGATTCAGCGGAACGTGGTAGCCGAGCGAATGCTGGGGATGCCGAGGGCGAAAGAGTGATTTGACATTTGAGATTTCAGATTTGAGATTCGGGAAATGACGTACGAACGTTTTGAAGACTTGCCCGTGTGGAAGGCGGGGATGGAGCTCGCCGAGAAAGTGTATGCGCTCACGAAATCGCGGGAGTTTCGGCCCCAGCGATCGCTCCGAGACCAGATCGAACGGGCGGCCGTGTCGGTCTCCAACAACATCGCCGAGGGCTTCGAGCGCGGAACAACCAACGAACTGCTCGCATTCCTCTACATTGCTCGCGGCTCAGCCGGCGAAGTCCGCTCCATGCTTCTTCTCCTGGACCGCCTTCCCGATTTCTTCAATTTGAAATCTCAAATCTCAAATCTGAAATCCCTGGCCGAATCCATCTCCTGCCAGCTTCGCGCTTGGGCCGACTCCCTCCAGAATTCCCCCATCCAAGGCCAGCGCCACCTGACGGACAAAGTTCGGAAGCTTGAAGCTGAAAAGAAAGCCCGTAACGAGTTCATCCTCGAAATCCACCGCATTTCCGGAAAGAAAATCCTGCGCGTGGACGAATCATGAAATCTCCAATCTCAAATCTGAAATCGAAGAAGTTAGAAGCAATGAAGGAGGAATTGCGATGGAAGTGAATTCAAAAGTGCGTTTGGACGGAAAGGTGTGCATCGTGACCGGATCGGGGAGGGGGATCGGGTTCGGGATCGCGAGGACGATGGCCGCCATCGGAGCGAGGGTCGTGGTGAACGATATCGACCAGGAGCCGCTGGACGCCGCGGTGAAGGAGATCCAGAGGGCGGGCGGCGAAGCGATCGGCGTGAAAGCTTCCGTCGGCTCCGTGGAAGACGGCCAGAAGCTGACGAAGTCGGCGCTGGACAAGTGGGGAGGTGTGGACGTGTTGGTGAACAATGCCGGGATCACGCGCGACTCGCTCTTCCACAAAATGAGCGAGCAGCAGTGGGACGAAATCATGAACGTTCATGTGAAGGCCCTTTTCTGCTGCACGCAGCCGGTGATCCAGCATCTCGTCGAACGCCAGAAGAGCGGAGGGGCGGGCGGCAGCATCGTCAGCATGTCCTCCACGGCGGGGCTCAAGGGCAATGTGGGGCAGGCGAACTATTCCGCCGCGAAGGCCGGCGTCCTCGGCTTCACCCTCGCGCTTGCCAAGGAAATGGAACGGTTCAAAGTCCGCGTGAATGCCGTGGCGCCCTCGGCATGGACGCGGTTGACCTCGGCCATACCCGAAGAGGTTCTCGTCAAGAGCGTGGGGCAGGAAGGTGTGGATCGCATGAAATCGCGCAGGCCGGAGGATCTTGCGTCGATCATCTGCTTCCTCGCGTCCGATGCCGCCGACGGCGTGACCGGCCAATTCGTCCGTGCCGCGGGCAACATGATCGGCCTTTGGAACCATCCCGATGCGAAGGTGACGATCTACACCGAAGACGGTTGGACTCCCGATACCGTGGCCGCCGCCTTTGAGGACAAGCTCCGCCCCCGGATGGAGAAACTGGTGGGTATTTTCAATCAATAGCTGACGGCTGAACGCTGATTATCGATGGCTAGTATCTTGAAAGGCAAAGTCGCCCTAGTCACCGCTGCCGCCGGCGCGGGGATCGGCCACGCCACCGTGCGCGCTTTTGCGGAATTGGGCGCCGATGTGGTGGTGACCGACATCCACGAGGGGCGAACGAAGCAATTTTGCACCGACTTGGAGAAAGAATTCGGAAGGCCCTTCCTGGGTTTGGCTGTGGACGTGACCAAAGAGGACCAGGTGAATCTTGCCGTTTCCGAAACGCACGAACGGTACGGCCGGATTGACATTCTGGTGAACAATGCCGCAAGAAATGTCCCCAAACCGGTTTGGGAAATGCCCACCGAAACCTGGCGATTCATTCTGGAGGTCTGCCTCACGAGCCAATTCTTCTTCATTCGCGCGGCCCTTCCGAACATGATCGAGCGGAAATCCGGCTGCATCATCAACGTCTCGTCGGGCGCCGCGTGGGTGCCGTTCAAGTGGGGCGATTCGGCGTACTCGGCGGCCAAGGCGGGCGTGCTTGCGCTCACCCGCGCCGTGGCCGCGGAAGTCGGACCCTACAATATCCGCGTGAATGCCATTGCGCCCGATCTCATCTGGAACGATCACCTGGCCAAAATTTACCCGCCCGAATATTTCGACGACCTGAAGAAAATGTCGGTTACCGGCAAGACGGGACGCCCCGAAGACATGGCCCGCATCGCGCTTTTCCTTGCCACGGATACCTATCTTACGGGTCAAGTCATCAACGGCTCCGGCGGTATCTACATGCACCCTTGAAACGCGGACGATTTCACATTTGAAATCTCAAATCTCAAATTGCCGATGAAAACCGTCCGCCTTGGCGCGGGCTCGGCCTTTTGGGGCGATGCGCTCGGCCCGGCCGTCGAACTCGTGAAGAAGGGAAACCTTCAGTACATCGGATTCGATCACTTGGCCGAACTTACGATGGCGATCCTCCAGCGCCAGAAGCGCCGCGATCCGAAGACCGGGTTCATCCCGGATCTCATCCCCTGGATGGAAACGATCGTGCCCCTCGCGGCTCCCAATGGAGTAAAGGTGATCACAAACGGCGGCGGCGCGAATCCCGAACAAGCGGTTGAGCAGATCCTGAAACTGCCCGCCGTGGCGAAATCGGGCTGGAAGGTCGGCATGGTTCTGGGCGACGACGTGACCGATCTCGTCCGCACAATGCACGAGCAGGGTCACTCCTTCCCAAATCTCGAAACCGGCGAGCGTGACATCGATGGGATTCTTCCCCGCATGGTCGCCGCGAACGCCTATCTGGGCTCGGACGGCATCGTTGATCTGCTTGCGCAGGGTGCGGACTTGGTTGTTACGGGACGCAACACGGACAATTCGCTCTTCCTCGCGCCCCTCATGTACGAATTCGGGTGGGGCCACGGCCGCGATACGGACCGGATTGCGGCGGGCATCGTCGTCGGTCACGTCATCGAATGCACCTGTATGTGCATGGGCGGGGCGTCGAATTTCTGGGGCGACGTTCCCCAAGCTTGGAATATCGGATTCCCCATAGCGGAGGTAACAAGCGACGGCGAGGCCGTGATCACGAAACTCCACGATGCCGGAGGAATGGTGAACGAATGGACCGTGAAAGAACACCTCGTCTACGAAATCCACGATCCGCGGGCATATGTCATGGCAGACGGAGTGGCCGATCTGACGACCGTGAGACTGAGCAACGACGGCAAAGATCGCGTGCGTATCAGCCAAGTCAGGGGCAGGCCGCGACCGGAAGCGTACAAAGTGTTGGTTGCGTACGAAGACGGCTTTATGGGTGAAGCGGCCGTTTACTTCCCGTGGCCCGATGCTCTTGCAAAAGCGAAGCGGGCCGAAGAGGTCTTGAGAAAACGATTCGAACCGTGGGCCGACCGCATCCTGGATCTGCGCATCGACCGACTCGGTGTGAACGGCCTCTTGGGGGAAACTTCGCCCGAACCCGTGGATCCCAACGAGATCGGCGTGCGCGTGGCCCTCCGAACGAGGACTCAGCAGGACATTGAGAAAATCAAGCGGGAGATCGTCCACCTCTGGACGGCCGGCGGCGTCGGCGCGGCCATTCAAGCGCCCACCCCGTCGAAACCGGTCGTCTCACTCTGGCCCACGCTCGTCCCAAGGGAAAACGTGCCGGTGAGAACGGTGTTGAAGCGAGCCTCATGAGAAAGGTTCAGCTCCGCGATCTCTGCTATGCCCGCTCCGGCGACAAAGGCGACACGGTTAACGTGGGCCTCCTCGCGAAGGATGCCACGGCGTATGATCTCCTCCGCCGTCATCTCACCCCCGAAAAAATCAAGTCTCACTTCGGAGCGATGGTCCGAGGCCCCGTCGAAATCTACGAAATGCCCAACATCCAAGCCCTCAACGTCGTCCTCCGCCAAGCCCTGGACGGCGGCGCCTCCCGAACTCTGCGCTTGGACCAAACCGGCAAGGCCATGGGCAGCGCCCTGTTGCGGATGGAGATCGAATTGGACTGAGTTCGGAAGGTACGGTCGAGGGCGACTGGATCGCTTTGCTCTGCCTCAGTTCCTTGGTGCCCCATCAGGGGGAACTGGATGCACCTCGTCGAGTCTGGCACCTGAAGATGCGGAAATCTAATCCACCACATTTCGTTTGGCTGAAGAGGAGATGGCCTGGACGGCGGGATGGGAGATTCTCCTCTCGACGGAAACGGCATAGAACCGCTCGCGAACTCCGGGAATTCGGCCCACGGCGATGGCGCCGTGCTGGGCGCGCACGTCCCTCTCGATGATGACCGGCGCCGGGAAAAGGCCATGCCCGGTCTGTCCGAACACCTTCAAGAGGGCGCTGTCTTCAAATTCGCCCACGGTCTTGGGCCGGATTCCCTCTTCGTGGAACCACTGTTCCAGCGAACGTCTCAAGGATGTGTTCTCGGTCGGCAATAGCATGGGAGCGGCTTCGAGCGACTGGGGGAAGCGCCGCCGGTATCGGGCAGCGACAGCGGGTGCGCCGAAGATCGAAACCATGCTCTCTGCCAGGAGGTGGTTGAACGCCCGGACCTTGATCATGGGTGGGACGGGCGCGTCGGTCAGAACCATGTCCAATTCATGAATGGCCAGGTCCGCCAAAAGCCGGTCCGGTTTCCCTTCGCGACACACCAGTTGTACGGCCTCTGGGAGATGTAGGATGGGCGCCAGCAAGCGATAGGCCACCCATTTGGGCACCACATCCGCAATACCCACGACGAAACGTAGCGGTCGGTCCGGTGGCCGTCCCCTGACCGTTTCCATGAACTCCCTCCCCGTCGAAAAAATCGTTTCCGCATAGCGAGACGCAAGTTGCCCGAAATCGGTCAGAATCAGTCCCCGGCCTATCTTCCGGAAGAGTTTTTCTCCCAACGCTTTCTCCAAAGCGCGGATCTGGCCGCTGATCGTGGGTGGAGACAGATGGATCTCTTCGCTCGCGCGGGCAATCGACCCCAGGCGTGCCACCGTCCAGAAATAGAGCAGGTGGTGGTAGTTGAGCCATTCCATCGGTTGATCATACATCGAAATAACCGAATGATTAAGTCATAACTATCTTATTTTCATATCGTTCAGATCGGGCTATCCAGTCAGGCACCATGCGCCTGAAGGTAGTCGGCAAAGGTTTCAAGGTGACGGACAAGCTCCGGTCGCACATCAATCTCCGTCTTCGCTTCGCTCTAGGCCGCTACGGCCCGCAGATCAATACGGTGACGGTCGATGTCTCAAGATCGGTCAAGCCGCGCGAACAGTGCCCGGTCCGATGTCGCATCAGAATCCGGGAGACGCAGGATAGAGTCCTTTTCGCGGAGGGCTCCGAAAAGGATCTTTACACCGCGGTTGCGGTGGCCGCGGAAAAGGCGGCTTGGCAGGTGGAGCAGAGCGCGCTGCGGGAGCGGGAACCCCTTGCGTTGAACGGGCGCGGGCCCCGCGTCGGCTTCAGAAACCGATGAACAGGATGAAAGAAAGGTCCGGTGATCCTATCCCCGTGAGAGGGCGAGACGACGTTCTGACCGATTATCGGGATACACCGGTCGGTGACCTCCTCCGCCATCACAACCTCTGCCTGCATCCGAAATACTCGGACCGTCCGCGGCTTTTCATTGCGGCCTGCATGGACTATCGGATCTCGCTCCGGGTTCCGGATCGCTTCGCTTTTTTCATGCGCGTCCCGGGGGCCAACCTGCGGGGGCATGAGTTCGGTCTCTCCAGTGCCGTGGCCCTGTTCGGAATTCGCGCGGTCTGCCTTATTGGGCACGACGACTGCGCCATGGAGAATGTGTCGGCCTCGCGTGAGGCGTTCGTATCCGGTCTCGTCAAGAACGGGGGCTGGAACGAAGAGGAAGCAGCCCGGCAATTCAACCGGTTCCGCGCCTTGAATCAGACCGGCGGCGTAACGGTGTTTCTCCGAAGCGAAACAGCGCGCCTGCAAGCGCTCTATCCGAAAGTCTTCTTTGCCGCCCTGCTTTATCGGGTGCGTGAGGACCGGCTCTACCAGATTCCTCCCGAGTCCCACAAGGCATCCGCTTGAGCATGGAATCGATTGGAACACCCGTCTTTTGGGTCGGATTCACAATCTCTGTTCTGGTCCTGTTGATTCTGGACCTCGGCGTCTTTCATCGAAAGGCCCACGCGGTCGGTTTTCGCGAGGCCCTGGTGTGGAGCGTCGCCTGGATTTCTCTCGCCCTGCTTTTTAACGGATGGGTCTATCACGGGTTCGGATCGGAGAAGGGGCTGGAGTTTCTCACGGGTTATCTCATCGAACTCTCGCTCTCCGTGGACAATCTTTTCGTTTTTCTCGTGATCTTCTCGTACTTTTCCGTTCCGGTCTCGTTGCAGCACCGGGTCCTCTTCTGGGGCATCCTGGGGGCGGTGGTGACGCGGGCGACGTTTATCTTCGCCGGAACGGCCCTCATCCAGTCCTTCCACGCGGTGATCTACGTGTTCGGGGCCTTGCTTATGTTTACGGGCGTCAAGCTATTGGCACAACAGGAGCACGAGGTTCACCCGGAACGCAATCCGGTCCTGCGCCTTTTTCGCCGATGGGTTCCGTTCGTCGAAAACTACCACGGGGCGAAGTTCGTCGTGTCGGAATCGGGCCGCCGCTTCGCCACCCCTCTCCTGGCGGTCCTCGTCGTCGTGGAGGCGACGGACGTGTTCTTCGCGGTGGACTCGATTCCCGCGATCTTCGCCATCACGACGGACCCGTTCATCGTGTATACGTCCAACATCTTCGCCATCCTCGGCCTTCGGTCCCTCTTTTTCCTCTTGGCGGGCATGATGGGAAAATTCAGATACCTCCGGGTGGGGCTGGCCCTTGTCCTCACGTTTGTCGGATGCAAAATGGTGCTTCAGGAAGTTTACAAACTCCCCATCACGATCTCCCTTGCCGTTGTCGCAACGCTCCTGGCGGGTTCGGTCGCGGCCTCCCTTCTCCGTCCTCCCCCCGTTCCCGTCCGGGAGCCGTTGCGAGACCGTTCTCGCGAAGATTCTCTCTCGGCGTCGCCGGATTCCAAGGAGCGATCGGAGGCGACGCAACAACCCCATGACAAAACCTTTCGTCGTCCCGGTGCCGATCCTCATACCCTCCCGACCACCGTCCCCGGAGGGGGCCGAAGCGGAGCGAAGGGGGCGGCTCCATGAGTTCCCCGCCGTTGCAAAACCGTTCGACGGGGCTTGGGGGCCGGGTTCTGCGTTCGACGGCAGTTGCGGGCGGGTTCATTTTGACCGCTATGGGTTTGGTGTTTCTTTTCCTACCGGGACCCGGTCTGCTGCTCCTGTTCCTCGGACTGACCCTGCTCGGCACGGAGTTTATCTGGGCGAGGCGGATCCTTGAAAAGGTGAAAGGTCAGGGGAAACGCCTGGGTTCTATTTGGGAAAACAGGAGGAGGTAAACCAACCATGAACCAATCACGGGGCAAAAACTGATGAGCCTCTTCAGCACCCACCCGCCGATGGCGGAACGGGTCCGCAGGCTCGAGAACATGAGCGCCGCGAAGGCGGCCGGATAAGGGCGCAACACGACCGAAGATGAACGCTCATTCACTCGCGATAGACCTCCCCGATCCGGCCGGTGCACTCCTCTCAACGGATTTCCAGAACATCAAGCCCCTTCGCCGGGGCAAGGTGAGGGACATCTATGGGGCGGGGAGAAACTTGCTCATCGTGGCAACGGACCGGATCTCGGCCTTCGACGTGGTCCTGCCGACCGGCATTCCCGACAAGGGGGCGATCCTGACTCAAATATCGGCCTTCTGGTTCCGCGAGCTCGCGCGGATCGTGCCGAACCATCTCATCAGCACGGAGGTGGCCGATTTTCCCAGGCCCTTTCATCCGCACGAAGACGCGCTGGGGAAACGCAGCATGCTCGTGCGCCGCGCGAAGCCGCTGCCGATCGAGTGCATCGCTCGGGGGTATCTGTCGGGGTCGGGGTGGACGGAGTACCGGGAGTGTGGCACCGTGTGCGGGATGCGACTTCCGAAGGGCCTACGCGAGTCGGACAGACTTCCCGATCCCATTTTCACGCCGTCGACCAAGGCCGAGAAGGGGCACGACGTGAACATCTCCTTTGAAGAAGCCTGCCGGATCTTGAAGGACAAGGGCGTGGCTCGTCGCGTGCGCCGAATCAGCCTCGACCTGTATGCGGCGGCCTCAGAGCACGCGGCCCGCCGAGGGATCATCATCGCCGATACGAAGTTCGAATTCGGCTGGTGCGGAGATGAATTGACCCTGATCGATGAGGTTCTCACGCCCGACTCCTCCCGTTTCTGGCCGTGGGACGGGTACGAGCCGGGTCAACCCCAGGAAAGCTTCGACAAGCAGTTCGTCCGGGATTACTTGGTCGGTCTCCGGTGGGACAAAACGCATCCCGGCCCGGACCTTACCCAGGAAATCGTTGAAAAGACTCGGCAGAGATATGGGGAGGCTTTGAGGAAACTCACTTCGAAGGGCCGCTAAAGAAGGAGGTAGGTTGTGCCCGTGAAACCCAGCGAAGCGGAAAACGAATACTTCACGCGGATCGAGCTCGAGCGGTTGAGACGCGCGGAAGAGGAAAAGCAGAAGACCCTCTCCGAAGAGGAGCGACACAAACTGAAAGAAATCCACTTCATGTGCTGCCCGAAATGCGGGATGAAATTGGTGGAGATCCGTTACAAGGGTGTCGAGATCGACGAATGCTCGCACTGCGAGGGAGTGTGGCTTGACGCCGGAGAACTGGTGAAAATGTTGGCAGAGGAGAAAAAGCGAAAGATCCCCCTGTTGTCTCTCTTTACGGCGAAAGCCCACCCGCACAAGGAATCAGCCCGGAAGTCGGGATCGAAACACTAAGCTCGACTTTTGCCATTTTTCCATGCTGTGTGAACATCACTTCACGAGGGAAGGCCATTTCCACGCCGTGAATTTTGAGACAGGAGCCGTTTTCCGCAAAAGTCGAGCTAAGGATGGCGCAGCATGGAACTCGGCCTCGGCACGGGGGGGGAGTGAAAAAGGCCATCGCTTCATGCGGAATTTCGTCCGGAGGCCATCAGGCCCCAGGTGGACAGAATCCGGAAAGTCTGCGAAGGTGAAAAACGAATCGGCGATGCCCTCAATCTCGACGATCACAGGGACGACCGCAAAAGCAACGTGAAATAAGCGATCACTAAAGGAGGACGCAATGGACGATAGTGATATCGACGCGGCCAAAGATGCCGTGCGGTCTGCCATGAAGAAAGGCCCTTTGAGGTCGGCTCTGATTGTTGGAGCCATACTGGTGGGTTTCCTGTTTTTTGCGCCATGGGTTCAGGTGGGTCCGGGTGAAAGAGGGATTGTCCTCAATTTTGGCGCCGTTCAGGATACGGTGTTGAGTGAAGGACTCCATTTCAGGGTGCCTGTCATGCAGAGGGTGGCCATGATGGATGTCAAGGTGCAGAAGGCCGTGACGGATTCCGCATCGGCCTCGGCTGATCTTCAGGATGTGACGATGTCGGTTGCGCTCAACTATCATGTCCTGCCTGACAAGGCCAATGTGGTCTACCAAACCATCGGGGTGCAATTCAAGGAGCGTATCATAGACCCTGCCATACAAGAGGTGATGAAAGCCGTGTCGGCCAGATACTCGGCGGAAGAACTTATTGCCAAGAGGCCGGCCGTAAGCGAGGCCATGAGAGGGGCCCTTTCTGAAAGACTCCTGGCGTACAATATAGCCGTGGATGCGTTTTCCATCGTCTCGTTCAGTTTCTCGCGGATATTTACGGAGGCTATTGAGTCCAAGCAGACGGCGGAACAGCTTGCGTTAAAGGCAAAAAGAGACTTGGAAAGGATAAAGATTGAGGCGGAGCAGAAGATTACGGCGGCAAGGGCAGAGGCGGAGTCGTTGAGATTGCAGAGGGCGAATATTTCGGAAGACCTGATCGAGCTGAGAAAGATTGAGGCCAATCTCAAGGCCATAGAGAAATGGAACGGAATTCTCCCGCAGGTCACAGGCGGCGGCGCGGTGCCGTTTATCGGCGTGGGTGATGTGCCGAAAAGGTAGACTCGGAAACGCTGGCTCCGCCCTTTACAGCTCTTGCGACACCGGCTACAATGCGCGCCCATGTTTAGCAAAGGAGAAACAAGAATGAGCAAACATTTGGCGGCCCTTTTCGCGGCGGCGGCGGTCGTAGCCTGCACGTCCGCCGGGAACAAGGGTCTCGAAGAACGCGTCAAGAAGCTTGAAGACCAGGTCAAAGACCTCCGCGTGGACGTGAACAACGTCAAGACCGCGCGCCCCAGCGGCGGCGGTGAAGAGGAACCGGCCAAGGAGGTCACCGTCAAGATCGGGGAGTACTATCAGGGAGACGAGGATGCCAAAGTCGGCATCGTCGAATTCTCTGACTTCCAATGACCGTTCTGCGGTCGTTGGTACAACGACACATTGAGCAAGCTCAGAGCGGACTACATCAACAAGGGCAAAGTGGTTTTCTCGTATCGTCAATATCCTCTTCCCTTCCATCCCCACGCTCAGAAAGCGGCGGAAGCCAGCGTCTGCGCGGGCGACCAGGGCAAGTTCTGGGAAATGCACGACGCGATCTTCCAGGACATCCAGAAGATTGAAGTGCCCGCCCTGAAGGAAAGGGCCAAGAAGATCGGACTGAAGCAATCCAAGTTCGATTCCTGCGTGGATTCCGGAAAACTCAAGGAGGCGGTGGAGAAGGATGCGAGCGATGGCGCTGCCGTGGGCATCCGTGGTACGCCCGGGTTCGTCGTCGGCAAAGTGGATCACAAGAACAAGACCGTCACCGGGAAGATCATCTCCGGCGCGTATCCCTATCAGACCTTCAAGGACCAGATCGAGGAGAGCCTCAAAGCGATTGACTGATTTCGGGCGGGGCGCACACTGGGTTAGACGCATTCTCACCCTTCGACGGCGCTCAGGGCGAGCGGCATGTGCTGATGGGAGCGAAAGCTCCGTTCGTGGTGAGCCCCTCGATAAACTCGGGACCTTATGGGGTCCTGAGCGAGTCAAAGGGCCTGTCGAACCACGGGCCGATGCCTGCTTCATCTCTCTGGGACTACTTGCCGCTCTCCTTCTTTCCGCCTGCTACACGGACAAACCCCAGTACGTGGGTGGGTTCCGGGTGCAGCAATCGGGAAACCGTTTCACTCTATCCGGACCGGACGGCCGGAAACTCCTGGTGGATGCCTCGGCCCAAGTAGGCCAATTCACCTTCCAACCCTGCTATCCGGACCCTCTCGGCCTGTCGTGCGGGAGTGGACAGGACATTCTCGGATGGGTGAGGATCGCTCGGGACTGGTCCGATTGGGCCGGTGAAGGAAGCGGCGGCGCAAGTTCTGATGACGGTACGGATCGCCGTCCCCGGAGCGGAGCGGAGCGGGGGGCCAAAGTCGATTTCATCGAGGAAGGGAAAGGCGTGATCCGAATCCACATCGAGAGCGCGGACGGGCGGGACAATGGAGGATTTCTCTCGTTCGACTGCGACTCCCGCGATGCCTTTCTGGGCTTGGGCGAACGGTTCGACGGCGTCAACCAACGCGGGCGGATCGTTCCGACCATCGTGGAAGAGGGTGGCGTCATCTACTCCGGAAACGACCGGCCCAAACCGCATCTGGCCACGTACTATCCCGTGCCGTTCTATCTGAGCCCCCGCGGCTATGGGCTTTGGGTGGACGTCTCCGAGCCGACGTACTTCGATCTCTGCTCTTCCGATCCCAAACGCGTCTCCATCGAGGTTCTAAAACAACCTTTCGACGTGTGGATCTTTTCGGACAAAGACCCTCTGAAGATCATTTCCCTCTTCACCGAGCGCACGGGACGCCCAAAACTCTCGCCGCCGTGGGCCTTCGCGCCGTGGAACGATTCCGTGGCGTGCAGTTTCATCTCCTCCGAGACCAACTACGGCGAAACCTGCGATATCGCCAAGGAGCCAGGCCTCGGTGAACGAAAAGTCCGCGCGTTGGCAAAAGAGCTCAAGGAGAAAGAGGTCCCCACGTCCGTCATCTTCTCCGAAGATTGGATCGGCGCCGAGCCGGCAAGCCCCTTCGGCTACACGATTGTCGCCGACGCCACGATCGATCGCGGGCTCTACCCGAACATCGAGTCGCTGGCCCAAGATCTCCACGCGCAGGGGATACGGTTCCTAGTGTACTACTTCCCCTACCTGATCGAAGAATTGGACGAGAACGGCGAACCCCGCAAGGGCAGCGACTACGCCGAGGCACTCTCGAAGGGATACGCCCTCAAGGATGCCGCTGGGAAGCCCTACAATTTTCTCATGATCACGCGCCGTGTCGCTCAGGTCGATTTCACGAATCCGGCCGCACGGAAGTGGTACAAGGGCATCCTGCGCCGCGCGATCGACCTCGGCGCGGACGGCTGGATGGCCGATTTCGGTGAATACACGCCGCTGGACGCGGTGGCGTACGACGGCACCAGCGGCCTCGCCCTCCGAAACGCGTTCCCCGTCCAGTGGCACAAGATCAATCGCGAAGTGTGGGACGAAGCGAGACCCAACGGCGACTACGTCTTCTTCACCCGCTCCGGATACACCGGCACCCAGCAGTACTCGCCCGTTTCCTGGCCGGGAGACCAGAACACCGATTGGAGCCTGCTGGACGGCCTTCCCTCCATTCTTCCCTCCGCGCTCGCCCTGGGCATTTCGGGTCAACCCATTTTTGGGCACGACATCGCGGGCTACACCACCATTCCCGGCGCGAAGAACACCGACAAGGAATTGTTCATGCGGTGGACGGAACTGGGCGCCTTCTCGCCCATCATGAAAACCCACCACGGAAACGAGGCCGGCCAGAATTGGACGTTCGATCGGGACGACGAAACGCTGGCCCATTTCAAGCTCCATGCCGAGGTCCACACCGCGCTCTTCCCGTATCTCTACGGCCTGGCCCAGGAGGCATCGGACACGGGCCATCCCCTCATGCGTCATCTCTACCTCCAATACCCGGAGGATGCCGAAGCGTCCTCCATCGAAGATGAGTATCTCCTGGGCCCGGATCTCCTGGTCGCGCCGGTAGTGACACCAAGTACGTCATCACGCACAGTCTACTTTCCGAAAGGGCGATGGATCGATTTCTGGAGACTCTACTTTGGCAATCCGGAGCCGGAGGCGTACGGGGGTCCCGGCCGCCATGATGTTCGCGCATCGCGTATCCCGGTCTTCGTGCGCGCCGGGGCCTCGATCCCTGTGCTCGACCCGGTGCCCCTGACTCTCGACGGCATAGATCTGGACAATCTCAGCTTGAGAACCATCGAGGCCCAGTAGGCCCTCGCCTTGCGTCAATTTGACGTGCCGATTTTCCAGTTCTCGCCGCGGGCGCATGAGAAATGACCTCCTATCAATACAATCTTGAATTTCCCATGGCATCGGAATTGCCCATCTATACCCGACATCGAATGAAGGAGGTTTGAAATGGCGCAGGCACAAGCGAAAATTATCGGCATCGATTTGGGCACCACCAACAGCGTGGTGGCCATCATGGAGGGCGGCGAACCCCTGGTGATTGCCAACGAAGAGGGAAGCCGGCTGACTCCCTCCGTTGTCGGATTCGGCAAAGACGGAGAAGTCATGGTGGGCCAGATCGCCAAGCGCCAGTCCGTGACCAATCCCGAGAATACCGTCTACTCGATCAAACGCTTCATGGGTCGGCGATACGAGGAAGTCAATGAAGAGATGAAGATGGTTCCGTATCGCGTGCTCAAGGAAGGGGACATCGTGAAAGTGGACGTCAGCGGCAAGAAATACTCGCCGCCGGAAATCTCGGCGCACGTTCTGATGAAGCTCAAGCGGGCGGCGGAGAACCATCTCGGCCATCCGGTGACCGATGCCGTTGTCACCGTCCCCGCTTATTTCAACGATGCGCAGCGAAAGGCGACGCAGGACGCGGGCAAGATCGCGGGACTGAATGTGCGCCGGATCATCAACGAGCCGACGGCCGCTGCGCTGGCCTATGGCCTGGACAAGAAGAAGGATCAACTCATTGCGGTGTACGATTTCGGCGGCGGCACGTTCGACATCTCGATCCTCGAAGTGGGCGACAACGTGGTGGAAGTGAAGGCCACCAACGGCGATACCCACCTGGGTGGCGACAACATCGACCAGCGGATCATTGAGTGGCAAATCGCGGAGTTCAAGAAAGAATCCGGGATCGACCTTTCAAAGGATCGCATGGCGCTCCAGCGGCTGCGCGAAGCCGCCGAGAAGGCCAAGATCGAGCTCTCCAGCGTCAAGGAAACGGAAATCAATCTCCCCTTCGTCACGGCGGACGCGAACGGGCCGAAACATCTCTTCTTGAAACTGACGAGGGCCAAGCTTGAAAGCCTCGTCGGCGACCTCGTCGAGCGAAGCCTCGGCCCCCTCAAGCAGGCGCTCAAGGATGCCGGCGTGAAACCGTCCGACGTTCACGAGGTCGTCATGGTGGGCGGCCAGACCCGCATGCCGAAAATCCAGGAGGTGGTGAAGGAGTTCTTCGGGCGCGAACCTCACAAGGGCGTGAACCCGGATGAAGTCGTGGCCGTGGGCGCGGCGGTTCAGGGCGGCGTTCTCCGCGGCGAGGTGAAGGATATCCTCCTGCTGGACGTGACTCCGCTCTCGCTCGGTGTCGAAACGCTCGGCGGCGTGATGACCACGCTGATCCAACGGAACACGACCATCCCGACGCGAAAGAGCGAAGTCTTCACCACGGCGGCCGACAGCCAGACGTCCGTTGAGGTCCACGTCCTCCAGGGCGAACGCCCGATGGCGAAGGACAACCGGACGCTCGGCCGGTTCCATCTCGTGGGCCTGCCTCCCGCACCCCGCGGCGTTCCGCAAGTGGAGGTGACGTTCGACATCGATGCCAATGGCGTCATCAACGCCTCCGCCATCGACAAGGCCACGGGCAAGGAGCAAAAAATCACCATCACGTCATCGAGCGGTCTCAGCGAAAAGGATGTGGAGAAGATGGTGAAGGAGGCGGAATCGTTCCGCGAAGAGGACGCCCAGCGGCGCGAGGTGGTGGATGCGCGGAATCAGCTCGATTCCCTCGTCTACTCCACCGAGAAGCTCCTGAACGACAACAAGGACAAGATTCCCGAAAAGGAAGCCAAGGCTATCGAGGAGGCCCTCAAGGAAGCAAGGGAAGCGTCGACCGGCGAAGACTTGAAAGCGGTCAAGAAGGCCACGGAGCAACTGACTCAGGCCACACACAAGCTCTCCGAAGTCCTGTACAAGCAGGCGTCCGGCCCCACCGGCGCGCCGGAGGCGGAAAAAGGCAACGGCGCCGGCAAGGCCGAGGAGGCGGAGGTCGTGGACGCGGAAGTCGAGGATTCGAAGTAGGGGCGAGGCATGCCTCGCCCGAGCCAAGGCGGCGGCTAGTGCGGTCGTCTTTACACGGGCCGCCTCCGTCTCTACATTAGGAGCATGGGCAAGGACTACTACAAGACCCTGGGCGTCTCGCACAACGCGTCGACGGACGATCTGAAGAAAGCCTACAAGCGGCTGGCGAAGAAGTATCACCCCGACTTGAATCCGGGCGATAGATCGGCCGAATCGAAGTTCAAGGACATCAGTGAGGCGTACGCCGTTCTGGGGAACGCGGAGAAACGCCGCCAGTACGATCACGTCGGCCCGTCCGGCTTTCATTTCGATCCGCGCGAGTACCGGACAACGGGGGGCGGCGTTCAATTCGATCTCGGCGGGTTCGATCTCGGCGACTTGTTCGACGGTATCTTCGGCGGGCGCGGCGGGCGGGGTCGCGGCGGCAGCGCGGATCCCCGTGACGGATCCTTCCGCCGTCCGCGGAGCGGAGCGGAGTGGGGCGGGTTTGGTCAGCAACAGATGCCGCACGGCGGCGATCTGGAATATACGCTGGAGCTTGAATTCGATCAGGCCATCGAAGGCTACACCGCGGGCATCAACGTGAACGGTGAGATCATCAAGGTCAAGATCCCTGCAGGAGTGGACAACGGGTCCAGGGTCCGGGTTCGTCAAAAGGGAGCCGTCAGCCCGTTCGGCGGGCCTCGGGGCGATCTCTATATCCGGGTGCTGGTCCGCCCTCACCCCCTGTTCGAGCGAAAAGGAAAAGATTTGCACGTGGAATTGCCCGTGACGTTTCCGGAGGCTGCCCTGGGCGCCACGGTGGAGGTGCCTTCATTGCACGACCGGACGAAAATCAAGATTCCGCCCGGCACGTCGAGCGGCAAGGTCTTCCGGATCTCCGGGAAGGGCGTGCGGGTGACCAATGGTGACGGTCCGGGCGACCTGTATGTCAAAGTGAAAATCGTGGTTCCGAAGGATCTGAAAGGCCGGGCGAAAGACCTCGTGGAGCAGCTCGGAGAGGAGCTTTCCGAAAATCCCAGATCGAGTTTCTAAGTGCGTCTAACAGAATGCGTAGGGGAGGGTCTTCAGACCCTCCCGACAAGAGGGAGCATCTGAAGATGCTCCCCTACGAATCGGCATTCTGTTAGAGGTCTGTTAGAGGCTCTAAGAATGATAATCTGGTGCAGAGCCTTCAGGCTCTGCCAGTAAAGTGCGCAAGGACTCTTGCGAGCATAGTTGGATGGAGGTGATGACATGAACAATCTTCGAACCGTTTTCCTGCTCGGAACACTCACCGCGCTCCTGCTCTTCGCGGGCGGCATGATGGGTGGTCAGCAAGGACTCACCATGGCCCTCTTCATGGCGGGCCTAATGAACTTCATCGCGTACTTCTGGTCTCACAAGATCGTCCTGGCCATGTATGGGGCAAAGGAAGTGTCGGAAGCCGAAGCGCCCGATCTGCACCGAATCGTCAACGAGCTCGCGATGCGCGCGGGAATTCCGAAACCGCGCGTGTTCATCATGCCGTCCGAGGCCCCCAACGCGTTCGCCACGGGACGCAATCCTCAGCACGGCGTCGTCGCGGTCACCCAAGGCACCCTCAAGCTCCTCAGCCGGAACGAACTCGAAGGGGTTCTGGCCCATGAAATGGGACACATCAAGAACCGCGACATCCTTATTGCGACGATGGCGGCCACGATTGCGGGCGCTATCGGTTACCTCGCGCACATGGCGCAGTTCGCGGCCATCTTCGGCGGCGGGCGGAGCGACGACGACGATCGAGGCGGAGCCGGTTCACTGATCTTCATGGCCATTCTCATTCCAATCATCGCGATGCTGATTCAGATGGCCGTTTCGCGCTCGCGCGAATACGTGGCGGACGAAACGGGAGCGCGCCTGGCCGGAAATCCCTTCGGATTGGCCGATGCCCTTCAGAAATTGCAGGCCTACTCTCAGAGAATCCCGATGGGCGCGAATCCCGGCACGGCGCACCTGTTCATTGTGAGCCCCCTGAGCGGCCGGGGCGTCATCCAACTCCTCAGCACCCACCCGCCCATCGAAGAACGCATCGCCCGCCTCCGCTCGATGACGTTCTGAAAGTACCGAATTGTCACACAGAGGCTAAACCTCGACAGTTACTATCGAGGTTTAGTGCGTCTAACAGAATGCGTAAGGGAGGGTCTTCAGACCCTCCCGACTAGAGGGAGCATCTGAAGATGCTCCCCTACGAATCGGCATTCTGTAATGGGCCCTTAGCCTCGAAGTCTTGGAGGTGAAGATGCTGCGGCTTGGAGTCACTTCGCTGAGTGTCCTGCTTCTGTTCTCCTGCGATCAATCCAAACCGAAGCAGTCGTACCCCACTCCCATCGAGCACGTTATTTTCATCAGCAAGGAGAATCGGACGTTCGACACATATTTCGGGGCCTATTCGTCTCCCTCCGGTGATCACGTGGAAGGAACCACAAAAGGAAAGCTGGGATCCACCGTAATCGACCTTCCGAGAGGGCAGGACGTCGGGCCCTACGTCATGCACGAGCACTCGAACGCCCTTCTTTCATGGAACGGCGGCGCGATGGATGGGTTCTACCTGACTCCCCGTTTGTACGGACCCCCCACCCAAGAGGAGAAATTGGAATCCTACGTGCAGTACCTGAGGGACGATATCCCGAACTATTGGGCGCTCGCCGACCGCTTCGCGCTGGCCGATCATTACTTTACGTCCGTCATGACCTCGACCTTCCCGAATCGGCTCCATTCCGTGGCCGCGCAGGCGGCCGGGATGTATCAACTGCCGATCTCCAAGCCGTGGAGTTGCCAAATCAAATACGCCGCCGCGCCGGTCTTTAAGGAAGACTGCTCCACAGACATGGTTGTCCCCTGTTTCGACATCCCGACCATTTTCGACCTCGTGGAGGCGAAGGGGCTGACCTGGAAGATGTACATTTCGCCCAGGGATGGAGGCGGCAATTTCAATGCGCTCTACTCCATCCGCCGCTACTATGAAAAAGTTCAATCGGACCCCGCCTATGCCGACAAGTTCTTTCCACCTGTCAGCCAATTGGCGGAAGACGCGAGGCGGGACCGGCTGCCCAACGTGGCCTTCGTGATCTACCCGATGGAACTCAGCGAGCACGCTCCGGAAGGACCGGTCTGTTGCGGCGAAGAGGCCACCACAAGAGACATCTGGGCCCTCATGGAGAGCCCGGCGTGGAAACGGAGCCTCATCATCCTGACGTGGAACGACTACGGCGGCTACCACGACCACGTGCCGCCGCCCGAGCCGCACGCGTGCCCTTCGGGCGAGGGGCACTACGAGCCCGGCTTCAGAGTGCCCGCAATCTTTGTTTCCCCATACGTCAGGCGAGGGTCGGTCGTTTCAACGGTGCTTCAACACGGATCGGTCCTGCGTGGAATCGAGGACATCTTCTCGCTCGGAATGACGCTCCACGACCTGGACCCGCGGGCCAACGATCACACGATGAATTCCATCGCCGAAGTTCTGAATTTCGCCTCCCCCGATTTCACCGTCCCCCCTCGCACCGCCCGCTCCTGCCCAAACGCCTGCCTCGCAGATTAGGGATTGCGAGAAAACAAAGTTCACATGTTGGGCCGGCATCCGGCCTTCCCAGCCGCCTGGGCGGAGCGGGCAGCCGCCCCCTACGAAGGATCTCCTATCTTGGTAGGGGAGCAGCTTTAGCTGCTCCCTTTTCTCTTGGGAGGACCCAAAGGTCCTCCCCTACGCGATCGGCCTTGGCCGCGCTCTTCGCGCGATTGAGCAGCTAGTTTCCTCGCAATCCCCTAGCTGCATTTGGCCACGCCCCGCCTGCGCCGGACGACCTACACCGATCCGCATTGACCCTTCCCGGCAGTGGGTGATAAAGTGGGGGCTGTGGGAAAGTCGCTTTCGGCCGGGCGTGATGCCGGCCGCACTCTCGGCCTTCCTGGCGGACAGGATGTCAGCGATGGTGGGGAGAGTGCGTTATCGAATCGATATCTAAAGCACGCGGAGCAACTGCATGCGAACTTCTATGAAGATTTCTTGAAAGTCCGGGAGCTCCGGCTACAGGCCGAAGACCTCAAGACGCTCGTACTGAAACTCCGATCCCTTTTGAATCAGAACGGCGCCCGTTAGCTCCCTTCAACGAAAAACATCCGAACCGATAGGACCCTGAAATGTCGGCAACGACGCATCAGAGGCCAACGCGACGGAAGCCAATTGACACGGAATCAGCCACCGGTAGAATTCGACGCATGGCTCCCATGACGATTCATTTCGCGGCGCAAAGGCCGAACCACTGTTCTACTCGCCGTCCCCGAAGCCTGGCGAAGGGGGTCGCCCCCGGAGCGAAGCGAATGGGGTCGTTTGTCAGGCATGGACACCGCAACGGGGGCAAAACGGGGAATCAAATCGAAAATATCGGCTGAGATCGCTGACATGATAGTAGGCATCCGGCCTGCCCGCGCCCTTGGCAGGCGGGCAAAACCGCCCGAACACAATCCCGATACAAGAATATCAGGGCAAAATGCCAAGCTAATCAATGGTTAGGTTGTTCAATGACACCTAGGAAACGTCTTCGTCGAGTGGCAATTCTTTGCTGCCATTGCCTCCGCAATCTGGCGTTTTACAGGGCCGGTTGGAGAGGAAGGACGCCTATCTTTGGGGGGCAGTTCTGGAGAAGTGTGAACGGAAACTTCCTAGACGTTTGTGTGTTGGAGTGGTGCAAGCTGTTTGGAGATGAACGCGGGAAACACTATTGGAGGAAAGTCATTTCCCACCCAGACGCATTCTTCCAAGAGTTGTTAGGCGAAATCGGCGTAGCCGAGTCCAAACTCGACGAACACATCAAAGAAATGCGGACATACAGGGATAAATTTGTGGCTCATCTCGACGATGAAGAGGTAATGCAGATTCCAACTCTCACAATCACATTGAAGAGTGTGTCATGCCTTTATGACTATCTGCTCGCCAATGAAGGTGAGCCGGAGTTTTTTTCTGACGCCATAAAATATGCATCAACCTTCTATAGACGATTTCTTGTAGAAGGCGAAAAGGCATACAAAGCATGAAAGAGCAACATGACCACGCGTTCAACTCGACCTCGGCGACGCTGCGCACCCCCTCGGCTGGCTAGCTCGAAGGTGAGGCGCCCGAGGAGGGTGACCGTGACACGGGAATACCCAGCGCTCATGAACGACTGGATCTCATGAAGATTCGACGGATCAACGCTGACAAGCCGCACCTCTGGAAGGCCGACATCGCGGCCTCCGTTGACCAATTCAACCAGTGGTTCATGCGCTTCGCGCCCGAGGCGTTCCGATCCACGCGGGTGGAGACGACCGAGCACGTCAAAGCGGCGCTTGTGGCAACCCAGAACCTGCGCGCCCTGAACGCTGCCACGTTGAAGGCCAACCCGGGCGCACTCCCGACTCTCCGCATGTGCACCGCCCCGCCGCTCGCCGTGGACCGCCTGATCGGCTTGGCCGACGCGAGCAAGAATCTCGTCGGCCGGATGGAGAAGGGTAAGCTGCCGACCAAGATTCAGGCTGCGGACCTTGACGCGGAGTTGACCAAGCTCTGCCGCATTCTGTCGCGGCTCTTGGACCGGGACATATTTCCCTGGCTCGACAACCGGACGGCCCCGACCGACCATGAGCGCGACCGGGCCTCAACGATCGTTGCCGATCGGCTGTGCAGCGCGGTGGCGAACCCGATCGTCCGCAACGCTCAGGAGCAACGACAACTCGCATTGATCGGCGACCATCTCGACGGCCGGGGCTATCGCAAGCAAGCCCACCCGCCGGGCAAGCCGCTCACGCAGATGGAACCCGGCACGTATGCCTTCCGCATGAATCTGGCCGTCGGAAAGGCTCTCAAAGTCAACATCCCGGTCGACGTCGTGATCTAGCCCAAGAGTCTCCGCAAAGACCGGCTGCCAATTCTGATCGAAGCCAAATCCGCGGGTGATTTCACGAACACCAACAAGCGCCGCAAGGAGGAGGCAACCAAGATCCACCAGTTGCAGGCAGCCTACGGCGCGACCGTGGTGTTCGTGCTCTTCCTCTGTGGATACTTTGGCAGCGACTATCTGGGCTACGAAGCTGCCGAGGGGATCGACTGGGTGTGGGAGCACCGAATCGAGGACCTCGCGAAGCTGGGGCTGTAACACCAATGATCACGCCACGCGAGAACCCGATTGAAGCTCGACGACAGGCCATTCAGGCGGCGCTCGACGCAAGGAAGTCGGCCGCCGAGAGGAACCGCCTCGGTCAATTCGCGACTCCCAACGCCCTCGCGATCGAGATTGCCCGCTACGTTCGGTCCATTGCGGGCCGCCGTCTCCACGCGGTCCATTTCGCCGACCCCTCCGTCGGCACGGGCAGCTTCTACAGCGCCGTGCTCGCCGTTTTCGGCTCCGAGCAAATCGAGAACGCCGTCGGCGTCGAACTCGACCCCGGCTTCTGCGATGCCGCCCGCGACCTGTGGGCGGAAGCGGGCCTTGATGTGATGCAGGGCGACTTTACCCGCATTGTCGCAAGTGCCGGTTGCCCGGTCGCACCTAACCTGATCCTCGCCAACCCGCCCTACGTCCGGCATCATCACTTGGAGCGCAAGGACAAGGAACGCCTGCAAGCCCTCACGCACCGGATGGCGGGTGTCGAGGTCAATGGCCTCGCGGGTCTATACGTTTACTTCCTTCTTCTCGCCACGGCGTGGATGGAGGAAGGCGGCTATGCCGCGTGGCTTATCCCCTCCGAGTTCATGGACGTCAACTACGGCGCGGTGGTCAAGCGCTTCCTGACGGACCGCGTGGAGCTTCTCCGCGTTCATCGTTTTGACGCCGAAGATGTGCAGTTCGGCGACGCCTTGGTCTCATCCGTCGTCTTGGTGTTCCACAAGGCGCCACCGCCACGCGATCATGCCGTGGAGTTTACCTTCGGTGGCACGATCGCTGAGCCGCATGCCCGCGAATCCGTCACGCTGGACCGGCTGCGCGACTCACGCAAGTGGACCGCGTACCCCGAGCACGATCGGAATGACCGTCGCTCGTCCACGAACGGCGAAGGGCCAACGCTTGGTGACTTGTTTCGAATCCAGCGCGGTATCGCCACCGGTAACAACAAGTTCTTCGTCCTTGACCGGTCCGACGCGGCCAAACGCGGCCTACCGAAGAAGTTTCTACGCCCGATCCTCCCCAGCCCGCGCCACCTCAAGGCGACGATCATCGATGCCGGCGAAGATGGCTACCCGCTGATTGACCCACAGTTCTGCGTTGTCGACTGCGAGCTGCCGGAGCATGTTGTTGCGGCCAAGTACCCGGCCCTTTGGGCATACCTGCAAACCGCCGAGGCGCTGGGGATCAAAGATGGCTATCTCGTCGGTAAGCGTTCGCCGTGGTACAGGCAGGAGCAACGGTTGCCTGCACCCTTCCTTTGCACCTACATGGGTCGGGGCGCCGAAGAAAAGCAACCATTTCGCTTCATCTGGAACCGCTCGGCTGCCATCGGGACAAACCTCTACCTCATGCTGTATCCACAGCGCACCCTCGCTGCGAAACTGCGGGCACAACCAGAGTGCGGCGCAGCGATCCACGATCTCTTGCGATGTGTCACCGGGCACGAGCTGCGCGGAGAGGGACGTGTCTACGGCGGTGGGCTCAACAAGATAGAGCCGAGTGAGTTGGGCCGCATTTCGGCGGCACCGTTCATCGCGCGTTGGCCAGAGCTGAAGTCCGCTGTGCAGCGCCAGGTAGGGCTCTTCGGGTGACTCGCAGCAGAATCGGAGTGGGCACCCCCGGGGTGCCTAGCAACCGGTTGCGCGGATGGTCCGCTGCGCGGCCCGCCGGGTAGAGGAACCTCAGAGAGTCAATTGACACGGAATCAGCCTCCGGTAGAATCCGACGCATGGCTCCCATGACGATTCATTTCGTCGTCCCCGGAGCGAAGCGAATGGGGCGCTTGTCAGGCATGGACACCGCAACGGGGGCAATACGGGAATCAAATCGAAAATATCGGTCGAGATCGCTGACATGATAATAGGCATCCGGCCTGCCCGCGCCCTTGGCAGGCGGGCAAAACTGCCCGAAAGCAGTCCCGATATCGCCTTGTCAGGGCAAAATGGCAAGTTAATCAATGGTTAGGGGGCGAGACATACTCTATGGATTACGTTGCCTTCCATAACAAGCAAGGCCGGCCTGTCGCATGGATTGGCGATAACCAGGACTACCCGTCAATCTTTCTGTTCAACGGTAAGCCTGTTGCGTGGATAGCCGATGACTGCGTCTATAGCTATTCCGGAAAGTACTTGGGTTGGCTCCAGGACGGATGGATACGGGACAGAAACGGTCACGCCGTGTTCTACACCGGCGAGGCTTCTGACGGTCCTGCCAAACCTGCTAGACAGGCTCGACCTGCTCGCGGGGCTCGTGGTGCGCGACCCGCGCGTGGCGCGCCCGAGGCTCGACCAGCAAGACCTGCGCGCTCAACATCTTGGTCACCACTCAGCGATGAGTCGTTCTTTGAGCAATAGCGGCGCGCCCCCTAACAATTCATTCAAGCCGACGCCGCTTCGTGCCGCGGCTGATGCCGGACCTTTCCCCTGAAAGACGCAAAGCGCCATGTCGTTCTATAAGGCCAGCGACACGAGCAATTTCGTAATCTCCTTTACACGTGACCCGAAAGGAGATTTCAGCGCGTTCGCGAAGGGCTACACACGCGCGGCAAATCGTTTGGCGGCGGCACTGCTCGGGGGTCCGAGGTTCCCTGACTATGAAGCGTACCCCGTTGTTTTCTTGTATAGGCACGCGCTCGAACTGTCGCTAAAGCACATTATCTACGGTGGAGCCGAACTCGCAGCGTACCGGTGCATGGATGAAATAAACGAACAGTTGCAGATCAACCATAACCTTGCTGAGCTTTCGCGGGTAGCCGGCAAGGTGCTTTCGCTCCTCTTTCCGAATGACGAGATGCTCAACCGTGTCAATGCAACTGTGGCAGCGATTTGCGCCGACTGGTCCAAGATAGACCCCGGCTCCTTTGCGTACCGATATCCCATAGTCACGAAGGGCCTACCCACTACAGAACGAAATCAAACTGTGAGCCTGCGCGCGCTCTCAACCCATATGGCAGCTGTCCTGGAAGATCTCGACACTGTTCAGTTTGGTCTTGATATGGAAACTTACAAGGCGCAGGAACTGTACGGAATTCTTGAGCAGTTCGTTCCATCCGGCCGTGCACATTGACAGCTTGTAGGCCAACAACGCACTTCAGCCGACGTCGCGCTCGCTGCGCTCGCGCACCGCGGCTGAGCGCGGGCATTGGGCGGACATGAACAACACCAACTGGGATTGAGGCGGCTGTGATCCAACTCTACCAAGCCGGCGGCGCGGGCGACTTCGCCATCCTCCAAGATGCCTGGACTCATGAACAGTGTCGACTTCTCTTCGAGAACGCGGGGCGTCTTCTTAATGAACGCGTGCACTCGCGAGCCGCCGAGCTCCTACGAGCCGTACCGTTTCGAGTCGCTGATGCAACGAACCATTTCAATGATGAGTTCTCGCTACTGCACGCTGTCGTACCGCTTGCGGAATATGAGCAGCTTCGCCGTGGGCAGGACGACCCGGTTAATCGGCAGGCGGTACGACAGATCGCCGCCGTATTGTCCGAACTCGGAACGCCGATCCGGTTCATAGCAATCGAACTAGCCTTGGAAGCGCCAGTGCATCCGGCCACGCGGGCCGGTGGCGGTCTGAAGCAATCGGAGGTCAACAAGCTCGTATCGAGGTACATCGGCGTCTCGGGGGGCTACCTGGGTGATTTCTCGTATCGAAGCCACCATGAGTTCTACATCGAGCTGGATCTCGATATTGACCCCTACAACTACGATGGGACCACCCGCGAACGATTCACCAGGTTCTGAGCGAGAGCTCGCCCGTGGTACAGGCCAAGATCCTCGAAGGCGTCTTGGCTCGCTTCCCAGTTAGCAGCTCCGAATTTCGTACATCGGACAGGGCTGCGGAGATTCGACGCTGGATCGCGCGTCTCCGCTCTGGCCCCGAGGTCGAACAGCCGACCCTGCGGATCACCAGCGAGGTGGTGGAACGCGCTTTGTTGGATGCCCAACAGCTCGTTCGCGCCACCGGAGCTACTAGTGGGGTGGATAGGCTCCACACCGCGCTTCACGGCTATCTCCGCGTAGTCTGCGGTGACGCGAATATCAAGGTCGACGGTGATGCGTCGCTGACCGACCTCTTCAAGCAGCTACGGGAGAGACATCCAGCCTTTCGCGATCTTGGCCCCCGGAGCGGCGACATCCTTCGAGTTCTCAGGGCGCTGGGGAGCATTCTTGACACACTGAATCCCTTACGAAACAAGGCCAGCCTCGCGCACCCAAATCCAGTGCTCCTTCCCGGGCCCGAGGCGATGCTGGCCATCAACGCGGCCCTCTCAATCCTGCACTACGTTGATGAAAAGGTGCACCGTAATGCAACTGGAAGCAGCTAGCTCTTGGTGCCACGGTCTTGGTGCCTGGCATGACTTATTGACTTATTTGAACGCGTGAGACCGTCCCTCGTGCTGGTGGGCAGATTAAAGCCAAGCATCAATGCAGTCTTGACCATGTAGTCCGGCTACGGCCGGAGTTGACCTGGTTTCGGGGACGCTGCTCTACACCATGTGGCAGGCGGCCCAGTGGCTCGGGCGGACCTCGCGCCAGGCGGGCATCTCGCGGGAACATATCTCCTTCTTGATCGGACAACGCGGTTCAAAGGGGCAGCCCTTCGGTAGGTTGTAGGGACTGGGCACGTCGCCCTTGATCGGCTCCGCGCCGTCGTGAAGACTCAGCGTCAGCCCCGGAACGGAATTGAGAAGCGCCTGCGTGTAGGGATGCTGGGGATTGTTGTAGAGCTCCATTGAGGGCGCCAGCTCGATCATGAAACCGAGATACATCACGGCCACGCGATGGCTGACGTACGTGACCACGCGCAAATCGTGTGAGATGAAGAGGTACGAAAGTTTCAGCTTCTCTTGGAGCTCGATGAACAGGTTGATGATCTGGGCTTGAATGGAAAGATCGAGTGCCGAGACCGGTTCGTCCGCGATGACGAGCCGGGGCGACACCGAGAGCGCCCTCGCGATGCACACGCGCTGCCGTTGACCGCCGCTCATCTCGTGCGGGTAGGCCCTGAGCAGGGCCTCCGAGAGGCCCGCCATTCGCATGAGCTCGACCGTCCGCTCCCGGACCTCTTTCCCCTTGGCGAGATGGTGAACCTTTATTCCTTCCGAAATGGTCCCCTCAACATTGATACGGGGGTTGAGCGATGCGAAGGGATCCTGGAAGATGACCTGCACGCTCCGGCGGTAGGCCTTGAGGTCATGGGCCGACATGTGGATGCTCACCGGCTTGCCGTCGAATCGAATGGTTCCGCCATCGTGGGCGAGTAGAAGAAGAACGGTGCGGGCGAGGGTTGTCTTCCCGCAACCGCTTTCGCCGACGAGTCCGAGTGTCTCGCCGGGGAAGATTTCAAAGGTGACTCCGTTCAAGGCAAAAACCTTGCGCTTGGAGACGCTAAAGAACCCCTTCCTGGACTCGTACCCCTTGCGGAGTTCATCAATTTTCAGGAGGGCGGAATCACTCATAGAGGTAACACTTTACAACGCGTCCGTCGGCCTGCCGGACATCGTGCGGCTCCGATTGGCGGCAGATATCCATGACGCGTGAGCACCGGTCGGCGAATCGGCAGCGGTTCCCGCCTTCCCAACGCAACGGGACCGATCCGGGAATCGGATTGAGCTTCTTCTTGTGCCCGTCCTTGAAAATCTGCGGTTCTGAGGCCAGGAGTCCCATGGTGTAGGGGTGAAGGGGATTCGAAAAGATCTCCTGGACGTTGCCTTGCTCCACGATTTGTCCGAGGTACATCACGGCAAGCCGATCGCAGGTTTCCTCGACTATGCCCATGTTGTGCGTGATGAGCAGCATGGCCATGCCCGTCTCTTTCTGGAGCCGGTTCAGGAGCTGGAGAATCTGCGCCTGTATTGTCACATCGAGCGCCGTGGTAGGTTCGTCGGCGATCAGGAGCTTGGGATTGAGGGCGAGCGCCATTGCAATCATGGCCCTTTGTCGCATTCCCCCGGATAGCTGGTGCGGATATTCGTCGAATCGATCATCCGGTGCCGGGATGCCGACTTTCTTGAGAAGCTCGATGCCCATCTTCCGCGCTTCGCGCTTGGAAATCGATTGATGGGCCAGGATGCCTTCGGCGATCTGGTAGCCGATGGTGAGGACGGGGTTCAGGGCGGTCATCGGCTCCTGGAAAATCATGGCGATTTCTTTGCCCCGAATGGTTCGAATCTCTCTCCGGCCGAACGACAGGAGGTCGCGCCCTTCAAAGTAGATCCCTTTCGCGCGCACTTCGGCGGGCGGTTCCTGAAGGAGGCGCAACGTCGAAAGGGCCGTAACCGTCTTGCCGCATCCGCTCTCGCCCACCAGGCCCAGCGTCTCGCCTTTGCGGAGGGTGAGGTTCAGATTGAAGACGGCGTTGTGGACGCCCCCGCCGGGCGATCGGAAGGAAATATGGAGGCCTCGGATTTCGAGAAGATCACCGGAAGCGCCCGGTGATGGGGTGGGGTGTTGGCTCGGATCAGGAGCGATCGCCAATGGCATCGGATTTCGAATGTCTTGCGCCAATAGAGGCCGAGCTTCGATAGCCGCTATCGAGGTTCGGCCTCGGAGACCAAGCAGGAGATGAGAACATTTGTGTCGATTGCCCTAGTCATAGGATACGACGGGCGGCTCATCCTTGTACAGCCACGAATAGACTTGGTAAGAGGAGAGCACTTTCTTCACGTAGTCGTGCGTCTCCCGATAGGGAATGAACTCTGCAAATTCGGCGTCGTCCCGGTAGGTCCGTTCGGCCATCCATCGTTTGACGTTGCCCGGACCCGCATTGTACGCGGCCAGCGCCAGAATCACGCTCCCGTCGTATTGATCGAGCAAATCCTTGAAGTGCGTCACCCCGAGCTTCACGTTGAAGTACGGATCGAACAGGTCCTCCTTGTTCATGAACGTCATTCCGGTTTGATTCTGAACGATCCGGGCGGTGGAGGGAATGAGCTGCATGAGTCCGCGTGCGTTGGCGGAGGAGGTGATTTTCGGGTTGAACGTGCTCTCCTGGCGGATGAGGGCATAGAGCAGGTTGGGATCGACCTTCTCCTTTTCGGCCATGTAGGAGACGAACTGCCGGTACCCCCGCGGATACAGGAGCGGCCAAATTTCATCGCAGGGGAGCATGCTGGGCTGGAGCGGGACAGAGAATCGCCGCCGTCCGTCGCTGATCACTGTCGCGTACTGCTTGATGCCCACGAGTTCCTGATAGGCAAGGTAGACGGCGCTGGGATCGTTCTTGCTCTCTAAGAGGCCTTGAAGCTCCATGCGGGCCAGCTCTTCGAGGCCGATTCGGGCCATGCGGCTGGCGCGATCCAAATAGCGCGTAGCGGCGGGCGACTTGTTCAGGTAGCAGGAGTCCTCGGCGGAGGCGCCGCGCATCGCCGATCGGGCGAAGGAAGGTCGTTCCGGGCCCGACACCTTGGCGATCCGGGAGTCGCCCACGACCTGCTCGATGAGATACGCGTAGTAGCTGAGGGGATAGTTTTGCAGGACTTCCTGGTAAAAGTAGTGAGCCATGTTGCGGTCGCCCATCCATTCGGACAAGCGCCCGAGCCAGTAGACCGCCGCCGGGGCCTGCCACCAATTCTCTCCCGGCGTCTTGATTTGAAGCAGCAGCTCCCTCGCCGGGTAGTACTCGCCGCCGTTCAGTTGTTCGAGAGCGGCGCGCCAGCGGTATTCGGTTCTCCGGTTGCTCACGTCCGGATCCTGCGCCAGGCGGAGATACATCGGCCCAAGTTCATCCGAAGCATCGGGCCGCTTCTTGAGGCTCTGGACGAGCGCTTCCGCCGCGCGGGCCTTCAACTCGCCGGTGGCCGGATGCTCCAAGAGTTCGCGCAGAAGGCCGTGTGCCCGTTCATACCATTTTTTCTGGATGTAGGCGCGGGCCAGACCGAGTTGAGCCTCCGCTTCGAGGAAGTCGACCGAGACCAGCCTCTGGAACGCCTGAATCGCCGCGTCGGATTTTTCCTGGGCGAGATAGATCTGGCCGAGTTTCAGATCGAGGTACTTTTTCTGGCTGGGGTCCAGCCCGCCCCGCTGGTTGAGCGTGCGGATCTCAGAGAGGGCTTTCGAGTACTGTTCCTCCCGAACGAGCACGTCCACACGGGCGATCGAATCGCGAAGCGTCCACCGGGAACGGAATTCCTTGAGCAGCGGCTTGTTGCGCTGAACTTCCGACCACGCTTGGTCGGCCTCGGAGCGATGGGGGAATCCCCGATACAGGTCGAGAAAAATCGGCAGGGCGCTTTCATGGCCCGCGGAAAGGTGGATGCGAAAGAGCCGATAGAAATAGAGAGGCTTCTGCTCGTTGTCGTCCCCGAGGAGGCTGTGGTAGATCGGATCGGCTTGCTTGTAGTTTCCCGACTGATAATACGCGTTGGCCATGGCCGCGCGATGGGCGCGGGCCAGGGGAAAATCCGGGTATTCGTCCAGGAGTTCCTTGTAGGTTTCCACGGCCTCCTGCCATTGGCCGAGCCGTTCCCGCGAGCGCGCCGCGAGGTGGAGCGTGTAGTCCCGGAGCCAGTAGGACCGGTCTTCAAGCAGAAATTGAAGCGAGCGGAGGGTCTCCGAATAGCGGCCCCGTTTGTACGCCTGGTAGGCACGGACAAAAGTGAGGTCTTGATCGGGGAGCGTTCGCTCCCATCCGGGAATAGACCGGCTAGAGGAGTAGGCTGCTGCTCCAGTCCGTTGGAGCGGCGAGGCCAGAATCAGAACACCGGCCAGAACGGCCTCGATAGTCATCCACATCCGTAGTCAAGATAGTCTAGCAGGATGAGCCGGGTTTTTCAACTGGAAATGGGGGGGGGGCTTACTCGATGAGGGCGACGACCTGGCCCTCGATCACGTTCTGGGTTTCCTTGACCTTGATTTCCTTCAGCGTGCCGGAGGCGGGCGCCTCGATGGGAATTTCCATCTTCATGGATTCCAAAATGATGAGCACGTCGCCTTCAGAGACGGCGTCCCCGGTCTTCTTCTCGATCTTCCAGACGTTGCCCGTGATGTGGGCGGTGACTTCAGTTGCCATGATTGAGGGGCTAGTTAGCACACGGCCGGTGGGGGGTCAAACAGATTCTCTCATCAGGAACTTGTGCGAGGCCATGATGCAGGTGTCCATCACCACGATCAGACCGGCCTTCTCGGCCTTGGCCGCATCATGACGGATGCCGAGCTGCATCCAGACGATCTTGGCGCGTTTGGCGATCGCGTCGTCCACGGCCGATTCGACGGCTTCAGGCCGAAGAAACAGGTCTGCAATATCGACGGGCTCCGGGATGTCACGCAAACTGGCATAGCTGTCCGGCCAGACCGACCGGAGCTTCGGATTCGGACTTACGCCGAAGACCCGATACCCTTTCGATTTCAGATACTCGGCCGCCCTGAAGCTGTCCTTCGTCTTGTCCGTGGAAAGACCGACAATCGCAATCGTGCGGGCCTCCCTCAGTATTTTGATCAACTTCTCCGCCGGTTCGGGCATCGGCGAAGGATAGTCGCCCGGCAGCCTCTTGGCAAATATTGCAAGACTTGACGGCTCGGCCCTCCTGCTCCATAGTGACCCCGGGAAAAGGGACCTTCTCTACAGATGGTAGGCAACGAGTCCCGGGAACTCAGAAAAGGGGGAACGAATGGAAAAAGAGGATCGGAAGAGGGCTTTGGATCTCGCTCTGTCGCAGATCGAGAAAAACTTCGGCAAGGGCGCCGTCATGAAGCTCGGCACGGACGCCGGCAATCGAGACGTTTCCGTCGTTTCTTCGGGCGCGATTGGGCTCGATATCGCGCTGGGCGTGGGCGGCTATCCCCGCGGCCGCGTGGTCGAGATCTACGGGCCTGAATCATCCGGCAAGACCACCCTGGCTCTCCAAGCCATCGCGGAAACGCAGAAAGCCGGCGGCGTCGCGGCGTTTATCGACGCAGAGCACGCACTGGATGTCAACTACGCCAAGAAACTCAACGTCAGCACCGACGAACTTCTCCTGTCCCAGCCGGACAACGGCGAGCAGGCCCTTGAGATTGCCGACACGCTGATCCGGAGCGGCGCGGTGGAGATGGTTGTGATCGATTCGGTTGCGGCCCTCGTTCCCCGCAGCGAACTGGAAGGCGACATGGGCGACCCCCAGATGGGCGTGCAGGCCCGATTGATGTCGCAGGCGCTCCGGAAACTCACCGCCACCATTTCGCGCTCCAATTCGATCATCATTTTCATCAATCAGATCCGCATGAAGATCGGCGTCATGTTCGGGAATCCCGAAACGACCACCGGCGGCAACGCGCTCAAGTTCTACGCGTCGGTGCGTTTGGAAATCCGGCGCATTCAGTCGCTGAAAGACGGCGAGAATGTGATCGGAAACCGCGTGAAAGTGCGCGTCGTGAAGAACAAGATGGCCCCGCCGTTCCGCGAGGCGGAATTTGACATGATCTACGGCTTGGGGATTTCGCGCGAATCCGACGTTCTGGATCTGGCCACCAACTACAAGATCCTGGAGAAGACCGGGACGTGGTTCACCTACGGCAAGGAAAAGCTGGGCCAGGGACGGGAGAATGCCCGCGCCTATCTGGCCGAGCATCCGGAGATCGCCAAGGAATTGGAGAAGAAAATTCTCGCCCAGGCCGGCGTGAAGCGCGGCAACGGCGCGGAAACCCCGAAGACTGATCCCGTTGTGGTGGCTGCGGCCCAAGGCCCCCATGCCGGCGGGAAAGACGGACAGGCTGACAGACCTGCCGCCATTCCCCACCCCGCTCGTACCGACCGGGACTCGGTTCACGCGAAACACAAGTAGCCGCCATTCCCGCCGGGAAATGAGTGAATGAGCGTGTCCACGGGCGCTCAGCCGTACCGGATTAGAGCAAATGGCCGGCATCTCGGCCAGGCCATGGTGTCGGAAAACGTTTTCAACAACCGGCGCCTTGTGCCCCGCGCCAAGGAGCGGCGTGAAAAGATGATCGCCTTCGGCTACTACGGCGGCAAGTTTTCACACTTGGATTTCCTTCTCCCCCTCTTGCCCACCCATCTTACGCACTTCTGCGAACCCTTCGGAGGTTCAGCCGCCATCATCATCAATCGCCCTCCAGCACCGGTGGAAACGTACAACGACTTGGACTCAGAAGTGGTGAATTTTTTTCGCTGTCTTCGCGATCACGGCGCAGAACTTGTGAAGCTGATCGGCTTGACGCCGTTTTCTCGTGAGGAGCTTGTGAAGGCATGCACCCCGCAGCCTGGACTCGCTCCTCTGGAACGAGCACGGCGATTCTTCGTTCGCGCCCGACAGACCCGAACCGGCTTGGCCCAAACAAGCTCGGAAGGCAGATGGGCACATTGTGTACTGACCTCGCGGGCGGCGATGGCCGGCGCCGTCTCCCGCTGGCTGGGAAGCGTTGAGGGCCTCCCGGAAATAGTCCAGCGTTTCCAGCGGGTCCAAATCGAAAACGCGCCGGCGGTTGAAGTCATTCGACGCTTCGATTCTCCTGACACCCTGTTCTACTGCGATCCGCCATATCCGCACGAAGCAAGGGGCGATAGCAAGGCATACGGATTCGAAATGACGGACCGGGAGCACGCTGACCTTGCCGAGGCGTTGCGTTCATGCCGCGGGGCAGTGGCCGTGTCGGGATACGATTGTCCTTTGATGGAACGCCTCTATCGAGGATGGCGCCGAGTGGACGCGGATCTTCGTCTCTGCAATTCCTCAAAGGGTCAACGCAGGGAATCTGTGTGGATGAACTATGATCCGGCTCATTTCGCGGCACGGAGTGATGGAGGGCGTGTCGAGGAGACTTTGACCCTGCTTGAGCGATCCCGACCCTATGGAAGAAAGAGGCGTGGCAAAAAGAGCTAAACCGCCATTCACGCTCGATCACTCCAAGGCGCAATTGATCCTTGAAGACCATTGGAAGACAATCGGGCAGGAGGCAGCGGCGAACCCAAATCTCGCTTATCTGAGCGACCCCGCGCTCTTGGAGGCAATTCGATCTTCTCTGAATCACAAGCAGGTTGCGTACAGATTCTGCCTTCCCATCCAATTGCTCGGTAAGCTCGCGGATCCGGCTATCGACTGTCTTCGACTTCAGAGGAAGAAAGGGAGCAAACGCGATGTAGGAGGATGGGATGCGCGCAGTCTCGGAAGCAAGGTCGTCGCGCCCTTCAATCAACGACAAGAAGGCGTGTTGGGATCCTCCGCCGACCCCTATGTCGGCAACCCCATGCGAATTCCACGAATGCGCAGAGACGACCCGAGCAAGAAAGACATAGCCGGTTGGAACGTACTCGTTGGTGTCCTTGAAGAGGTAGAATCGAAAAATGATCCGGAGCTTACGGTCAAGGTCTTTCGGCAGGTTCTGCTGGAAGTGTTCAGATGCCAGCAGGCTTTGCGATTCGCTTTTCCCCTGCCTCCCCGAATCAGTCTCGAGGATACTCTGGTACTTGCGGATCAATTCCTTCGCGAGAAATCCGGTGGAGACCGGGCGTTGGCTCTTTGCGGCGCCCTTTTCGATACAATCGGACTTCATTTCGGCCTGTTCAAGTCCGTGAATCGTGCCCGCATCAACGCGAGCGATGAGGCCATCGGACAGGCTGCCGACTTGGAATGTATGGACGAGAACGGGAATGTTGCCTTGGCGGTCGAAGTCAAGGACAGGTTTCTTTCTTTGACGGATGTGGAAGGTACAATCCGAAAGTCTCGCCGCCGCGAGATAAGAGAGGTGTTTTTCGCCACCCCGTCCGTTTTACTTGCGGACCAGGACGCCGTGAAAGAACGGGTCCAAAAAACATTCGCGGCCGGTCAGAACCTCTACGTTTTCGACTTTTTCCAGCTCGCAAGGAGTGTGCTGGCTTTGGGCGGAGAAGCTGCCAGGATAACATTCATCAAGTGCGTCGGTGAGCACTTGAATCGCTGGAATACCCAGCCGGCGCACCGGCAGTCTTGGAAGAAGCTCTTGGATTCGGTGTAGCAACGGAGAATTTGGCCCGCCACCTCCTGCATGTTGGCAACAATCTTCATCAGGTCAGGCCTTTGCACGCCCTGATCGCGCGTGTACTCACACCTTTCCGCAGTGTAGAATGACGCCGTGATATTAGAGCCCTATCTCCGATTTGCGATTCAGGTGGGGGCTTCGGACCTCCACATCAAGGTCGGCAGCCAGCCCATTCTGCGCATCAACGGCAAGCTCGTGCCGGTGAAGAACGGCAAGCGGATGAACAACGAAGAATTGACCCGCGCTGCGTACGAGGTTCTCAATGATGAACAGAAGGTTCGGCTGGAGCGGCTGCATGAGGTCGATCTTGCGCTCAGCGTAGCCGGGCTGGGGCGGTTCCGGGCCAACGTCTTCCACCAGCGTGGCTCCATCGAGATGGCCCTCCGCGTGGTGCCGTTTGGCGTCGGCACGATCGAATCGCTGAACCTGCCCAAGGTCATCGAGAAACTGGCTGATGCCCAGCGGGGAATGATTCTCGTGACCGGAACGACGGGGAGCGGGAAATCCACCACGCTTGCCACGATGGTCGAACGGATCAATACGCGGCGAACCTGCCACATCGTCACCATCGAGGATCCCATCGAATTTCTGCTCAAGGACAACAAAAGCATCGTGACGCAACGGGAGATCGGACAGGACACCACCTCATTCGCGTCCGGACTCCGAAGCGCGCTTCGGCAGGATCCGGACGTCATCATGGTGGGCGAAATGCGCGATGTGGAAACGGTGGAGGTCGCCTTGCAGGCGGCCGAAACGGGACACTTGGTGTTGTCTACCGTCCACACGCTTGATGCGACCGAAACGATCAACCGCGTCATCTCCTTTTTTCCGTTGCACCAACATCAGCAGGTCAGATTTCAGTTGGCCGCCGTACTGAGGGGGATCGTTTCCCAGCGTCTCCTGCCGAAGACCGATGGGAAAGGGCGAATTCCGGCGGCAGAGGTGCTGGTGGTCAACGGCGCCGTGCGGGAATGCATCCTCAACCAGGATCGCACGAAGGAAATCCCACAGTTCCTGGCGAAGGGCTACTCGACCTATGGGATGCAGACCTTCGATCAATCCCTGATGCAGTTGTACTCCAAACAGCTCATCACCTATGAGGAAGCCCTGAGAAGCTGCACGAATCCCGACGACTTTGCCCTCCGCGTCAAAGGCGTCCACGTCACCGGCGAAGACCTCCAGTGGAAGGACTTCGAGCAGAAACAGGAAAAGGACTCCGAACCCGAATTCAACATCGATATCTGATCCATCCTGCCGGCGCTTGCCGGTTTTGGGCATACCGATACAATAGACTCCATGGCTCAACATTCGGCGCAGTCCGCCGAGAAAGTGCGGCAGGAGTTCATCGACTTCTTCACGAAGGACAAGGGGCACACGTATGCCCACAGCATCCCGCTCGTGCCGGCGGGCGATCCGACGCTCCTCTTCACCAACTCGGGCATGGTCCAGTTCAAGGGGATCTTCCTCGGAATGGAGCAGCGACCCTACACGCGCGCCGCCAACTCCCAACGCTGCCTCCGCGTGAGCGGGAAGCACAACGATCTGGAGGACGTCGGGAAGGACACCTACCACCACACTTTTTTCGAGATGCTCGGCAACTGGTCCTTCGGCGATTACTACAAGCCCGAGGCCATCGAATGGGCGTGGGAACTTCTGACGAAACGCTACGGAATCGATGGGTCCCGGCTCTGGGCGTCGGTGTACAAGAACGACCCGGAATCGAAAGGTCTCTGGCCGAGAATCGTGGGGATGCCTTCCGAACGGGTCTGGGAATTCGGCGAGAAGCATAATTTCTGGGAGATGGGGGAGACCGGCCCATGCGGTCCCTGCTCGGAAATCCACTATGACCGGGGCGAGAAGTATGGCTGTAGCAAGCCCTCATGCGGGCCGAACTGCGATTGCGGCCGATACATCGAACTGTGGAACCTTGTCTTCATCCAGTACAACCGGGAGGCGGATGGGAAACTGACGAACCTGCCCAAGACGCACGTGGACACAGGGATGGGGTTTGAACGGCTCGTGGCCGTACTTCAGGGGAAGGATTCCAACTACGACACGGATCTTTTCGCCCCGCTCCTCAGCGCCGTGGCGGATCGCACGGGATTGGAATACGGGCAGGATGGGCGGAACGACATGTCCTTCCGGGTGCTGGCCGACCACATCCGGGGCGTCACTTTCTTGATTGCGGACGGTGTCGTCCCCACCAACGAAGGTCGGGGGTATGTGCTCCGCCGAATCATGCGTCGCGCGATTCGTCACGGAAAGAAACTGGGACTGCACGAACCCTTCCTGTTCGAACTGTCCGGACGCGTCATCGATGCGATGCGACAGGTGTTCCCCGAAATTGTTCCTCAAGCGAGGCTGATCGCGGATGTCATCAAGAACGAAGAAGAACGGTTCATGGAGACGCTCGACATGGGACTCCAACTGGTGGGCGAGGAGGTTGAGCACCTCAAGTCGGCGGGTAAGACGATCCTTCCGGGAGACGTGGTCTTCAAGCTCTACGATACCTACGGATTTCCGGCGGATCTCACGCGGACGATCGCGGACGAAGAAGGACTCCACGTGGATGAGGACGGTTTCCACGCCGCCATGGAGAAGCAGCGCGAAATGGGCCAGAACGCCCGCAAGTCGAAGGAAGCGGGGGTGATTGCACCCGAGATTCTCGATCGAGTGAAGGCCCTCAAATCCACATTTTCCGGTTATGAACGGTTGGAGGACGATGGGCGCATCACGGCGCTTTTCAGCGGCTCGCGGGAAGTCCGCGAAGCGAGAGAAGGTGAGACGGTGGATCTCGTCGCCGATGCCACGCCCCTCTACCCCATGGGGGGGGGGCAGATCGGCGACCGAGGAAGAGTGTCGTGCGCCGCCGGAGAGGGCGAAGTCGTCGATACCGTGCCCATCGGAACGGGAGACAGCAGGGTAATTCTCCACAAAGTCAAAGTGCTCCGGGGTCGGCTGGCGGTGGGGGAGGACGTGAAGTTGAAAGTGGATGCAAGGCGGCGCGAGGCGACACGCCTAAACCACAGCGCCACACATCTTATGCACGCGGCGCTTCGCGAAGTGCTGGGGAAACACGTCCGGCAGTACGGCTCGCTCGTAGAACCGGAGAGACTCCGGTTCGACTTCACGCACTTCGCCCCGTTGACGCCCGTCGAGATCAAGAAGATCAACGGCCGCGTTCAGGAAGCCATTCGCGCGAACCTCAAGATCGAAACGCTGATCGCCGGAATGGACGAGGCCAAGAAAATGGGCGCGCTCATGTTCTTTGGGGACAAATACGGCGATTCGGTCCGAGTGCTCCGGATGGGGAATTTCAGCATCGAACTGTGCGGCGGTACGCATGTGTCGACCACCGGAGAAATCGGGATCTTCAAGCTCATCCAAGCCGGCGGCGTGGGGGCGGGAATCCGGAGAGTCCAGGCCGTCACGGGCGAAGGCGCGGTGCAAGAGTTGGATCGCATGGTGGAGTGGCTTGAACGGTCCGCGGGAACACTCCAGCTCCAGGATGCGTCACAACTTCCGCGAAGGATCGAGGAGCTTATTGAGGAAAATCGTAAGCTGAAATCGGAGTTGGAATCCGCCCGCAAGCGCGCCATGGCCGGCGAGGCCGAGGAGGTTGCCGGAAAGGCCGAAGTCGTCGCAGGCGTCAAGGCCGTCTACTATTGGTGCCCGGAAGAAAAGAGTGCGGGGGAGCTTCGCGTGATTACCGACCGAATCCGGAGCAACATCAAGTCCGGCGTGGTGTTCGCGGGAAGCATCACCGCAGGGACTGTCGCACCCATTGTCGTTGGAATCACGCCGGACCTCACCGGCCGATACCACGCTGGAACGATTCTGAAGCAGGTGGCTCCTGCCCTCGAGGGAAAAGGCGGAGGGAAGGCGGACTTCGCTCAAGGTATAGGCAGGCCAGAGTTAAGGGAAAAGGGAAGGGAAAGGTTCATATTCACGCTCAAGTCTTCGGAGGCCAAGTGAACCCACTCTCCCCTGAAGTTGAACGCCAATACCGTGCAGCCCGCTCCAATGCCGTGGTCTTCGAGTGGCCGCAGGCCGGGGTACTTCGCGTGACCGGACTCGACGCCCGCGATTTCCTGCACAACATCGTGACCAACGATGTGAAGTCGGTCCGCCCCGGCTCGGGCTGCTACTCGGCTTTTCTGACCAGCAAAGGCAAGGTCATTGGGGATTTCCTCCTGCTGGCGAAGGAGGAGGAGTTTATGATCGTCAGTTACTTCGCGCCGGCGGAAGCGCTGGCCGAGGCGATCGGGCGTTTTGTCATCTCAGAAGATGTGACGATTGAGAACGAAAGCCGCCAATATTCGATCATCTCCGCGCAGGGGCCGGAGGCCGAGCGATACCGGAGCGGCAAGGGCGATGGGGCGCCGGGCGCATTTCAGCACGCCAGTGAAAATATCGACGGCCTCGAAGTCTTGGCCTGCCACGTGGATCATTTCGGCGACGGGGGAGTGGATTTTCTGGTGAATCGGGAGGCGGCCCGGGGTCTCACGGAGAGTTTGAGAGCGAAGCTCACCGGTTCCGAGTCACTGGACGAGGATGCCCGTGAAGTCCTCCGGGTGGAGGCAGGATGGCCCCGGTACGGATTGGACATGGACGAGAGCAGTTTGCTTGTGGAGACCGGCCTTGAACAGTTTGCCGTCAGCTTCACGAAGGGTTGTTACGTGGGCCAGGAGTTCGTCACGCGAATCACGCAGCGCGGTCAGGCCGCGCGGCACCTTCGGGGCCTTGTCATTCAGAATCCCGATCTTCCCGATCGAGGAAGTTCAATTCTGCTGGCGCCGTCCGATCCCAAACCGATCGGTGAAGTGCGGAGCGTCGCTTTTTCACCGGCCATTAACAAACCGGCCGCGCTGGCCTACATCTCGACCCGACCCGAGGGCCTCAAGCACGTCTTCGTTCAGACCTCCGCGGGCACCGCGCCCGCCGAAATCATCGACCTCCCCTTCTACCACCCCGTCCACCGCCTGAACTCCTGAAGCCGGCTTCAGCTTGCCTCTTCCTGCCAGAGCGGGGATTGTAACTTCCCTCTTCTTGAAACGGAGAAGACCGGGAGTCCTGCGAGACAGCCGGGAGATTGGAAGGGAAGGGGGGGGTGGAGTCTCAGCCGCGCAGAAGTGCGGCAACGGACAGATCCTCGTCCAACGCCTCCCAGTGGATGCCCACACCGTTGCCGATCAGCCTCCACTCCTTCCGTTGGGAGGGAGTCGCGTCACGGAGTTTCGGAAACCATTCGAGTGGGACACTCACCTGACGGCCATCCAGCAGTCGGATGTGAATGAAGTCGGGATCGAAGGACACTCCCGAAGCCAGCGCCGTCGATGTATCAGATCTTAGAGTGCTCATTCCATTTATCCTTGAAGAGCTGTGCGTTCCCCGAAACCACCGTTCTCAAGCGGCCGATCTCGTAAGCCGGAAATCCGACCGACCGGGCAAGCGCCACGGGCTCCAGCCAAAACTTGGCATATTTCTCCCCTGCTTCCACGTGCACGTGAGGAGGCTCATGCCCTTCATTGCTGAAGAAAAAGAACCTGACCCCCTCGATCCTCGCAACCGTTGGCACCTCGGCATCGAAGCACGATTCTTCGCCATCTGCATTTGGATATTGTACTACGAACCACAGCCCGGAGGCAGCGGGCCCTTCGTTGGCGCCCATTAGTTCCTGATCTCCCGCCTGAATTCCAGGAGGGCGCGGATCGTAGGGGAGCCCTTTATCGGCTCCCGATCACGGGCCATGTTCTTAGCGGCCCATCTTGGGCCGCAACCTTGCATGGCCCCGTGCCGTCCTGGGCACGGGGAGGGGATGAACCCCTCCCCTACGGGCGAACCCCAATCAGGGAAACAGGGCGGGAAACAGGAAACAGGCTCAACTCTAGACACTGGACAAACTGGCTGCGTCGGAAAAACCTCCCGGCATGGAGGCGGATGGCCGCCCGCGGGCTCTCGATCCCGTCGAGTAGCGTTCCGCCTCGGCCTCTTCTACCGATTCGGCGGGAGAGGGAATCAGGGCTGAAGGCCCGGCGGTCGGGAATTAGTGCTTGCGCCCGCGGCGGGTGCGGGCGCCGTTTCCGCCGAACCGGCCATTCGAAACAATCCGGCGGAGGAGACGATTGCTTTCCTCTTGAAGCCACACCCGCCTTCGCAGCAGGGCCACGATCAAATTGCCCTTCCGATTGATGGATTTCGCCATTCCGCGCAACACTCTCTGGTCCTTGTCAATTATTCCACGACCCGTGGGACTCATTCAACGAGCCTGTCTCCACCGCCTGGAGCCGATCCTTCTCCGCTTGGATCCGAAACGCACGGCCTTCCTGGACGAATGTTGCCGTCGTTGCCTCTATACTGCGGAGGATGTCTCGGATGGAATCCTGCTGACCCCGCTCCTCACCATTCATGTCATCAAGCTACCCCTCCAAGTCCCGTGGTGTCAATAATCAGCGGTGGGAGGTGGAGAGGGGAAGAACCAGCCGGCTACAACCGGATGGTGGTCGAGACGGCGAGGAGGAAGATGCCGTGTTCGTATCGGCCGTTGCCGACGGGTTTGGGCTTCAGCCTGAAAAGGTCTTTCACCGTGGAGTCGCCGATGAGGGTCGTTTCCAGACCGTTGATTTCGAGGACCTGGCTGTCCATGACCTCCCGGTCCTCGTAGAACAGGTAGCCTGAAGCCAGATCAAACGAAACACGATTCCAAGTGAAGGTCGCCCCGCCGGCGAGCGCCTTCTTGGTCGCGTCTTGGAGCGAGGGGGTCTGCGTCTGCGGCGGAATGGCCGCGGATTCGTAGAGGCCGCCGGTACGAAGCGTCAGGAAGGGCGTCGCTTCCCATTCGATGCCGAGTCGCAGATCGTAGGAGTCCTTGAATTCCAGCGGAACGACCACGTCGCTGATTTCGATGGCTTCGATCGGGGGGTCGCCAAGACTCGTGATGGGCTGGGACAGGTTGAAGGTGTTGCTGTCGAGATCGCCGACCAACTGTTTCAAAGTTCCCCACTGGGTGTAGGTGAAACCTGCCTCGGCGTAGATGCTTCGCAGAATGTCGTATCCGACCCCGACCCGGTACTGGGAGGGAAGCTTGAGGGGGACGGTGATTCCCTTTGAATCATGGATCTGGACGGGAATGCCGGGTGTCTCTTCCGGATTGTTCGGATCACGGCCGAACTGGATGTCCTGCTCGACCGCCACGTTCCCTTTGAGGTCGAGCGACATGGCCGGCTGAAACGATAAACCGGCATGGAGCGGGCCACGGGCGTACCGCACACCGGCGATGAGGGAAGGACTGTTGATGGCGTCCGCCTTCATGCTGAAAAATCCATCGTTCTCGGGATGGTCCTTGGCGTCCAGTGCCAGCGTATAGGCCTGTTCAAATTCGGTGTAGACATACGTGAGGAGCGCGTCCAGTCCGAAGCTGAGGCCTTTGATCGGCTCGTAGGCGGCCCCGAGACCGTAGAAGACCTCGCCGATCTCTGAGTCGATCACCGCATATCTCTGCGGCCCGATTTTGTCGAACTTGTATCCTCCGGAGAGCGGCGTGATGAGACCGCCGGCAAGTTTGAATTGTTCGATGCCGAAATCATGGGCAATGACCGCCGAAGGGACGTAGAAAAAGAAGGGTGACTGGTTGTGTACGGGATCGAACGTGACCTTTCCGCCCTCCTCCGGGGCCCTCTGAAAATCGGCCTTCGTGTTGAGCATCGAGAGGCCGAGGAACACCTCGTTGCCCAACGAGGTCAGCGCGGCGGGGTTGTAGTAGAAGGCCGTGAGATCGGTGGGCTTGGCGACAAAGGCCCCCCCCCGGCCGAAGGCGCGGGTGCCAGTGTCGGGAACGGTGTAGCCTGCGGACTTCGCGTCTGAGGAGGATAGAAGCGTCAAAACAAGGGCAAGAACGGCAGGACGGACTCTGAAGAACCCGCTCATGGACGGCAGTTTAGCCCCCGCCCTTGCAAAAGCACAGCAAAATGTCTACATTTTTCGACCATGGGGAGAGACAGCGAAGATTCGGGAGGGGATCGAAGAGGTCTCCTGAAGAAAGCCATCTCGGCGGGCTTGGGCACTCTGTCTGTCACGGAGGGCGCCGTGCGAGGGATGTTGAAGGAGGGGAAGATGCCCAGGCAGATCATCGGCGCCGCCGTGGGAACCGTGGAGAGGGCGCAGAAAGAGTTTGTGACCCTCCTGGCGAAGGAAATCGGCGAGTACTTCAAACATCTCAACGTGGCGGAGGAAACGAAGAAGGTCTTGGATGGCATGGAGATCACCGTGACCCTCCGTTTCAACCGCAAGAAGGGAAAGTAAACCGGGCATCGAAATTTCATGCTGAACAGCGCCGTTCTCGTCCTGAACCGGTCCTACATGGCCATCGACATCACGACGGCCAAGAAGGCCTTTGTCCTTCTCTACAAAGGCATCGCGGCGGCGGTGGACGACGACCTGCGGACGTTTGATTTCGATTCATGGCGAGATGTGGCGGAGTCCGACTTGGCGAACGGTCTGGGTACCGTTTCCGGCGTGATCGCCATTCCGAAAGTGATCCTTCTCCAAACCTACAGCAAGATTCCCCGTCGCGAAGTTCGGTTCAACCGATTCAACCTCTACATGCGGGACGAAAACTCCTGCCAGTACTGCGGCGAGAAACTCCCTAAGAGCGAGCTTACGCTGGACCACATCGTGCCGCGTTCGAAGGGCGGGCGGACGACCTGGGAGAATGTGGTGTGCTGCTGCATTCCGTGCAATCTAAGGAAGGGCGGGCGGACCCCTCAGGGCGCGCACATGAGACTTATGCGAAAGCCGATCAAGCCCGCCTGGTGGCCGACCTCCAAGTTCAACGCCAATCATTTCCTCCGGAAGGAATGGCTGCCCTTCCTCAGCATGGTGGATGCGGCGTACTGGAATACGAAGCTGCAAGAGGACTAGCGGTCAGCCCTCAGCTTTCAGCGGTCAGCTTCAAGGGAAACGGGAAAGACATTTTCAGGCTGAAAGCCGAATGCTGAGCGCTGAGAGCTTTCTGCAATGAAGATCGGACTGGCTTTGGGCGGCGGAGCGGCGCGCGGCCTCGCCCACCTCGGCATCATCAAAGTCCTCAAAGAAGAAGACATCAAGATCGACGTCGTCGTGGGGACGAGCATGGGCGCGATCATCGGCGCGCTCTACGTCACCCAAACCGACATGAGCGACATCATCGAGAAGGTCAAAACGTTCCTCACCGGTCCGCTCTTCCACAAGATCCGGCTGGACTTCTTCAAGCAGCAGATCAGCGATCAAAAGGGCGGTTTTCTCAAAGGCATTACAGCGGCCCTCAAAAAGGGGGTGGTCTACACCGCTTCCATGAGTCGGCAATCGTACGTGCGGAACGACTTGTATATGGACGTCATGTCCAGTGTGTTGCCTGACGTCCTCATTCAAGACATGCGCACGCCGTTCGCAGCGGTGGCGACCGATTTGGTGTCGGGCGAGGAGGTGATCCTCAAATCCGGCTCTCTCCGGCCCGCGATCGCCGCCAGCTCGGCCATTCCGGGTCTCATGCCTCCGATCACGATCGACGGAAAAATGCTGGTGGATGGCGGATGGATCGATCAAGTGCCCGTTCGCCCGACGTACAAAATGGGCGCTGATTTTGTCATGGCCGTAGACGTGGGGGAAGAGTTGGATCGCGTTCCGGAGCTGGATCGAAGCTTGGATATCGTTACGCGGGCGAACTTCGTGGCTCGGAAACGACTCATGCGGCTCCTTTCGGAGGAGGCGGATCTCCTACTACGCCCCGAAATGAAGGAAATTCACTGGGCTGATTTTTCCCAGTTGGAGAACGCGATCAAAATGGGCGAGCAGGCGGCCCGAGAGAAAATCGATGCCCTCAAGGAACTCATCGGACGAACGAAAGTGAAGAAATTCTTCCAAACCTTCAATCCTTGGAAAGATTGACGGTTGCTCGCCGCGTTGAAGCTGCCCCGTCCCCCTCGATTCGAATTGATCAGTGGCTGCTCGTTGAGCTGAAGCTGGCCTCGCGGTCCGCCGCCCAGAAACTTCTTCGAGAGGGCGCCGTGCAGGTCAATGGACGGTCGGTGAAGGCGAGCCACCTCATGAGACTGGGAGACCAGGTGAAAGTGGTTCTTCCAGAAGCCGGGCACGTCGGCGTGGAGCCGGAATCGGTGCCGTTGGAGGTCATCTACACAGATGACGATCTCGTCGTGGTGAACAAGCAGCCTGGCGTGGTGGTCCATCCGGGGGCCGGCTCGAATAAAGGAACATTGGTGGCGGGTCTCCTCCATCGGTTCGGCTCCCTGGCCTCCCCTGGTGGCCCGTTACGGCCCGGCATCGTTCACCGTTTGGATCGGGGGACCTCCGGAGTAATGGTGGTAGCCCGGAGCGAGCGCGCCTACTACGATCTCATCCGTCAATTCCGGGACAGAGAAATTCAGAAAGAATACTGGGCGCTGGTGTGGGGAACGATGAGGGGGCGCGGGGCGTTGGACGCTCCCATTGGACGCCACCCCACGCGACGGACCGTCATGAGCGTAAGCGCTGCCGGGCATGGAAGGCCGGCACAGACCGAATGGGGGGTAATCGATTCCAGTGACTCATTTTCCCTCGTTCGCCTCAAGCCGAGAACGGGCCGGACCCATCAGATCCGGGTCCATCTCAGCTACTTGAAGCATCCCATCGTGGGTGATCCCGTGTATGGAACCCGGGTGGCAGGGGGACTTTCTCGGAAGTTGGAGGCCGGCCATCCGGTACTCAGAGTGGATCGTCCACTTCTCCACGCACGTCGACTCTCGTTCCGGCATCCGGCGAGCGCTGAAGGGCTGACTTTCGAAGCCCCGGTGCCGGAGGATTTCAGTCGGGTGGTTGAAGCAGTCGGATTGAAGTCTTTGTAGGCGCCGTCACGGAGAGACGAAACTGAGGCTGGGCCCGAGCTCGACATTCAATTTGGTCCCGGCCGTGAGCATCTCGCCGTCCAGAATAAGGGGCTGCTCCTGCGGAGTTTCGATCTCCACCTTCTGCGTGATGTGTTCCCAGAATCGATCATCGGGAATAGGCATTCCGCGGTGGAGACGATAGAGGAAGCGAAAGTAATACGGCAGGGGGAAGCTGGCCAGGCGTAGATGAAAATGATGCGGTTTCTCGAGGGCGCGGGGCACGAGGAGAAAGCCGAGCGGGTAACGCGTGATCGTGCCGGCCAGGAGGGCGGTGAAGTGTTTCTCCGCGACGGGTCGTCCATCGACCTGAACCGCGGCTTCGAACGGCTCCGCGATCCAGCGGGCAAACTCCGATCCGGTGGCCACGGAGAGGGCCCCGCGGCCGATGATGCTCATGACCGTTCTGGCCGCCCCCCCACCTTTGTAGTACACGCTCATCAGCTTCGTTGCGAACCCGAGGCCGAACATGAAGGCAAAGTGCTCGTTCACTTTCAGCATCGGCCTTTCCACCGAATCGATCGGTTCATCGTGCCGGAGCTTGTGGACGAGGGCGCGAAGATAGGAACGTCCCATCCCGCGGAGTCCGAGGGCTGTAATGATCGTATTCATCGTGCCGCCCTTCACCAGGGCGAACAGGGGAAGAGGCCGCCCCTTCCATTCGTGAATGACGGTGGTGATCGTTTTCTGAATGGAGCCGTCTCCGCCGCAGATGCCGACGATCTCGCACTCGCGTCGCCGAAGGTCGGCGATGACTTCTTCAAGATGGGTGAGGTTCTCGCTGACGATGAAATCGCCGACGGGTTTCACGATCGACCGGTACCGGTACATCCTCCATGGGAATTTCCGGTTGCGCTTGGCCTTCGGATTGTAGATGAGGGCGAACCGTCTCACGGATCGTTCTTAGCAAGGGGTGTGCGGCTTGACAAGCGGTTAGTTGTAGAACGAGTGGCGGTAACCGGCTCGCTGCTCCATCCGATGCGGTTCGGCTCAGGTTCGGACCTCGATTTGATCGTGTGGGGGTTGCCCAAGGGGAAATACCTGGAGGCCCTCGACCTTGTCTGGATGGAGCTGACCCCGCTTCTTGGGAAGGTCGGTCCGCTCGCCAGGCAAGCGGAGGCCGAGGTGACCTCCTTCCGGACATTCGTCCGCGCGCTGGCTTCCGACTGAGCGCGCCCCCGGGGGGCAACCGTTTTCGTCGCCTAATGGCGCCTGCGCATGTTCAGAATGTTCCGCAGGATTTCCGAAATGGCAAGGGAATCGTCCGGAGAACAATGCTGGAGCATATCGTACACCTGCACGGAGGGATCCCGTTGAACTTTGGCTTCCACGGGCCAGGGGAAATTGAAGAGTTCTTTGGGAGAACTGCCCAGCGCGTTGGACAGAGCTTCCAGCGCTTCCAATGAAGCCGATTTCCGCCCGCCCTCGATCGCGTTCACGTGGCTCCAAGAAAGACCGGCCTTCTCGGCCAGGCCTTCCTGAGTCATCCCCTTCAGCTTCCGCAGGCGCTGTATTCTTTTGCCGAGCGCCCTCCTGATCTTTCCCATCGGACCTCCATGTACCCTCCTGTAGACTGAATAGCCGACGAACCGGCGCGAGAACATATCCCAATAGGATGTACAATACACTTGACACATTCCCACGGGGTGTGTTACGAGGTCGTAAAACGCGAAGTAACCGCCTTGCAGGGAGGGAAACGTAGACCAAGGGAGAAATGGAATGCGGTTGGATTTACGCAAGCAAAGGAGGACACGAATGAACAAATTCAGCGAAGGCGCGGGTCTCCGGTTCTGGATGCGGGCCGCAGGGGTGGCTGTTTTGTGGATGGGCTTTGCCGGTTGCGCGGCGACCCTGAAGGTGGCTCGCATGAAACCCGCGGAGATCAATCTCGCGGCATTCAAAAAAATCGCCGTGGCGGACATCACGGGTGAAGGCGGACAAGAAATTGCGGATACGATGAACCAGGCGCTGTTCGATTCCCAAAGATTCGAGGTCTTGGACCGGCAAAATCTTACCAAGATCATGAAGGAGCAGAATCTGGTGATCGGCGAAGCCTTCGATCCTTCCCAGTCGGTCCAGATCGGAAAGCTTTTGGGCAGTGCCGCGATGATCTTCGGCGGCGTGACGACGCGGAAGTACGACGAGAAGAAGACGTATGAGGACAAACAGTGCACCCAGGTGGTGGGCGGACAGACGGTTACGCGCCCGTGCCGCGTGTACACCGTCACGGGAACGTGGAACGTCAACATGGGGCTCAAAGTCGTCGATACGGCCACCGGCAAGATGGTGGCCACCAAGGCGTTCAAGGAACAAGACTCCAAGAAGGTGAGCGCCACGGACGCCGTCCCGGCGATTGACTGGGACAAGGACGCCGTTTTCAGCGACATCCAGGGGAAAATTGTGGTCCAGTTCATGAAAGTGATCGCCCCCTACACGGAGATGGTGGACGTGGAGCTCTTCAAGAGCGGCGATCTGCCTGAGATGGAGAAAGGGATCAACTTCGGCAAGCGGGGTGAATGGGCGGATGCCATCGAGCAGTTCAGGACGGCCGTGGGCAAGGCCGACAACGATCCGAAGATCAAGAACAGCCTTCGGGCCAAGGCTCACTACGATCTTGGAGTTGCCCTCGGATACAGCGGCCAGTATGACGAAGGGTTGAAGGAACTCAAGAAGGCCAATGATCTCGAAGCCAGCGGGACTTTCGACAAGGAAATCGGACGGATCAAACAGTATAAGAAGGATGCGGAGAAGCTCAAGCAGCAGGGGGTGGGCGCCGAGTCCAGTTCCGTGCCTCCGCGCCCGAGATTCGTGGTGGCGGGGTGATCCGGTGACAACGTTGGGAAAGATCGGATTGACAGGCTGGATCTCGGTGATGGGATTGTTTCTTGCGGCGTGCTCCGAGGATCCGTGCGACAAGGGCGCCTACAAGTGCGACGGAACGGTTCTCATGTACTGCGGCTCGGACGAGTCGTGGTCGATCTCCAAGGACTGCGGTTCCGTCGGAAAGGGCTGCGCCTCCAAGTGCGCCTCAGGAGCGGCTTGCTGCATAGACTAGCCCGGCGTACGCGGCCAAAATCACCTCCGCGGTATGGCGCCTGACACAGTGTGTCACGCAATACCCTCCTTCAATCCCTATTAGGGGCTGCGGTCGGGCTGGCAACAGCTTGTGCCGCAGCCCAACCTGTGTGGGTCTCCACCAATATCCACCCGGTATTTTCCACGCGGGAATACGTAATCGGGGTGGGCGCGGCTCCGCACACGCGAAGCGAGGAAAATGATCTGGCCCAGGCCGACTCCAACGCCCGCACGGAGATCGCCAAGCAAGTCCAAATCCGCGTTGAAGAGGTCATGTCCACGCGCCAACACGAGGCAGCCAGGGGAGAGGTGCGGACCGGCTCCTACGAAGTTTCCGTCCGGTCTCAGGAAAGCGTGGGTCTCACGTTGGAAGGCGTGAAAATCGTTGAGCGGTCCTTCGACAAGAAAGCCGGGCAGCACTACGCGCTGGCGGTCTTGCCGCGGGTCAGCACCTCTATCCGTCTGGCCGATCAGGCCGCTCAGGGTTTCCGTCAAGCCAAGGCAGCTTTGCGCGAGTCCGCGTTGCTCATCGACTCCGGCGACGTCGTGGGCGCCGCGCGAAGGCTGATCCTCGCGTCCGATGTTTACGAGAAGGCGGTTGGCCACGAATTGGTTTCTTCCGTCCTCGGACAAACAGGTTCGTCGCCCGATCGGGGCCCACCTCCCTTTCCCACTCTCATGGACTTGGTGGACAAGACGAAACTGGAGGTCGGGGCGGGTGACGGACAGGCGGGTGTGGCCGGAAGCCCGCTCCCTCGACCCATCCGTGTGCGCGCGGTCTACGCGGGAGCGGTTCCAGTGGCGCGGTTGCCCCTTGCCGTGGAGGCGCCCTCCGACGCGGCAAGCATAGAGCCGGGGATCCGAACCAACGCGAACGGCGAGGCGGAAATTCGGGTCCTCAACGTCAGGAAAACGGGTAGAAGCGTAAACTCCGTCCCCGTTCGGGTGGCTTGGGACGATCTGGTGCAGGAGAGTCTGGGAGGCCGGCCGCCGTCCTGGATGGGGCGGCTCGGAGGCGGAACGGTCGCCTTCAGGTATCGGCTGCGAACCAAATCGGAAACGAGAGTCTTGGTTCAGACCTGCGTCTCGCGGGAGGATCGCGTCGTGTCGGATACCGTTCTGTTGCCGCGGCTGATGGGTGAATTCAAGAAGGCTGGGTTCCAGGTCCTGGAAGCACCCGCTTCGTTGGGAGCATGGGGCGCATGCCCGAAACCGGATGATTTGAGTGCGCTCCGCGAGAGTTTCCGCGACAGGACCGATTTACTTGTTCTTGCCGTTGCCGCAACGTCCTTCGCGGGCGTGAGAGAGGCCGTGACCGTCCATCGCGCACACCTGTTCGCGGCGGCGTATGACCTGACCCGAGATGAAACCGTCGCCTCTCTCGAAGGAGAAGCCGCGGGAGGCGGGAACACACCCGAGCGGGCTGCCGACCGCAGCGTGAGGCAGGTGGCCGAAGACTTGGCGCCTGAACTGGTTCGGAAAGCCGTTGAAGGTCTGCGGTAGCAACCGGCATCGTCCTTCTTCCGCCGGGAGCTACTTTACCTCAAGGGCGTCGTTTGATATAAGGCGGATGGAGGTTACGGTGGGGAAAATAAACCGCTTGATCGTCCTCGCTCTCATCGCACTGTTCTGCGTTTCGTGGCCCGGCGCTGCCTTATCGGAGGAATCACCCAAGAAGTCGAAATCCGTTCTTGATGAAGCGCTTTCCAAGTGCCAGCTCATTCTCGACGGTCTGGAGAAGGGCGGAAAGGAAGAGCATCGTCGGACGTCGGTGATCGGCGTGCGCGCTGGAAAGCCGGCGGGCGCACAGGAACTCTCGGACGATCCCGAGATCTCCGCGCTCCAAAAACAACTCAAGTCGGCAGGTGAGGCCGCCGCCCGGTTGCGGGGCGCCGTGGAAGCGAGTTCCGATCCGAAGTTCCGCGCCGATGCCTACAAGGCCCTCAGTGATCTCTATGGCTCGATGGCTGAGGCGGAGAAGCAGATCGCCGAGAAAACGGGCGCCAAGAAACAACCCGCCGATGGAGAAAGTGGAAAGCCGTAACCGTTTCCTGCGTTCCTTCCTTCTGCTGGGATTCATTCTTCTTCCCGGGAGCGCTTTTTCGCTCTCCCCCAAGGAGATTTACAAGAAGTCGGCGCCGTCCGTGGTGGCGATCCTGTGCTATGACCTCAAGGGGAGCGGCACCGCCGGCTCGGGGTTTCTGATCGATGAGAAGAGCCGCGTCCTTACGAATGCGCATGTGGTGATCGGCGGAAAAGGCGCTCCCTACGAGAAGATCTGGGTGTACTTCAAGCCGGAATCGATCACGGGCAATCCCGACAAGGACCTTCGCAATCCGGTGAAGGCGAAGGTTGAACGTTTCGACGACAAGTTGGACCTGGCCCTGCTGTCGCTCGAAAGTCCCCCCGCGGGAAGTTCTCCCTTGGCCCTGGCCGATCCCTCCTCCGTGGAGATCGGCGACTACGTGGCCGCCATCGGCCACCCGGAGCAGGGCGGACTATGGACGCTGACCACGGGGACGGTGAGCACGGTGGTGGCGGACATGGAAGGGGTTCCCGGCAAGGACGCATTTCAGACGGAGGCCAGCATCAATCGCGGCAATTCGGGTGGGCCTCTCTTGGACGAGAACGGGAACGTCATCGGGATTAACTCGCTGATCGTAAGGCAGGCCGCCGACGGGCTGGCCATCACGGATGTCAATTTCGCGATCAAGTCCGGCGTGGCCCAGAAATGGCTCAACCAGGGCGGCCTGAACGTGGCCCTCACCCCAAAATCGCCTACGTCGGGAGAAGACCCGGCCTTCGTGAGGGCGGCGGCGTCCAAGGAGAAGATCACCACATCGAAGCAGCCGTTCCGCATCGAAACGGTGGTCGAGGCGCAACGAAAGAAAATCGAGAAAGAGATGTCCGACATGATGGACGAAATGCATCGAAGGGTCATCGAAGAGTAAAGGAGGAATTCGAATGAAGAGGAAACTATGGACCGGTGTGCTGGCTTGCGGCCTGGCCGGTCTGATCTTGTCCGGCTGCGCCGAACCCAAGCCAAAGCCTGATACGCGCGAGAAGGCCAAACGCTCCCACGATGAACTCGAGCAGGAAGAAGAGCAGATGAAGGAACGGAAAAAAGAAGGCTCGCGCGATCATTCGAGGCTGGAGGAAGCGGCCCCCCCCCGTGGGGAGGTTGCTTCCCTGGTCCCGGCCCGCCCGCAGGATGCGGAAGCGGTGCCGGAAGCGGCCAGGAAGGCCGACCCGGCCGCTCCCGCGGCCCCGAAACCAACGATGGCCGAGCCGTGCCGTTGGGTCGAGGCGGAGGGAGTCGTCGGGATGAGCGACCAGGACACACTCTACCAGGCGAAGGGCCGCGCGATTGCGGCGGCGCGGCAGGAGGCCATCAAGAACGTGCTCGGTTACGAAATCCGATCCCGCGATGCGGTTTTCCAACAAGAGTCGCTCCGGGGCGAGCAGACTTTGGTGGAAAGCCTCATCGTCAGCACGCAATACGGACTCATCCTCGATGAAGAGATTCTGGCGGCGGGACCCCTCCGGGATGGGGCGAAGTATCGCGCGAGAGTTCGAACGTGCATCGCTCGACAACCGGAGAGAATGGACAAGGGATTTCGCGTGACGTTGGGCCTCAATCGGCAGACGTTCGTGGAAGGGGACGAGGCGGTGGTGGATATGACGGTCACGCGGGATTCCTGTGTGTATCTGCTGAACGTGGACACGATGGGGAACATGAGCCTGGTGTTTCCCAACTCCGTGGCATCCGGGAACTGCGCGGTGGCCGGCAAGTTCATCCAATACCCCGATGCCTCGCTTCAACGGAAGGGTGTTCACCTGACAGCGGTCTTGCCTCAGGGGACGAGGACCTCAACCGAAACGTTGAAGATTATTGCCTTCAAGACGAAAATGGATCACTTGTTCTCCGATTCCCCCCCGGCCGTTGCATCGACAATCAACGTGAGTTTCGAGCGGCGAGAGCAACACAACACCGGGGCCTACGGCGACTTGGTTCGGAAGCTTGTCCTCGATGACGTCGAGTGGGTCGAAGATTCCGCCGCTTTTGTCATCCACGCGAAGTGACGTTGCGGGTGTGGGAGGCCGGTGCTAATCTTTGGGTGTGGGAAAGATCGTCAGGAACCTGACCCTTACAAGGGACAAGGGGAGCGCCAAATTTGAATGTCTGCTGGACTCAGGGGCCGGCGTCTAAGGTACTACCATGAGGAAGCGGCGGGCGCCCTACAAAGCCGATCGGGTGAAAGCGCAGATCACCGAAATCCGCGAGCGGGTTGCGTACCTGACCGACGGATGGGGGCGATTCGTGGAAGGATTGGTCCAGCCGTGCGTGCCGGAGTTGTTCAAGACATTGGGGATTGAGCTTTCCGAGACGGCCGAAAGCCGGAAGAAGCACAAAGACGACGACACCCTTGAGGTGGACGTATTGGCCGTGGGAGACGAGCACGTGGTGGCCGTGAGCGTTAAGACAACCCTATCGAGGAAAGATGATGTGGACGACCTTGAAAGGGACCTTGGACGTTTTTTTGACTTCTTTCCCGAGTACCGGGGCAGGAGACTACTCGGCGCCATGGCGGGAATCACTGTAAGAGGCGGGGTGGACCGCTACGCCGAAAGCAAGGGATTTTATGTCCTCACTCCCGCTGGCCATGCGATGAAACTCGCCAACTCCAAAGGCTTCAAGCCCAGGGTCTGGAATGCGTAGTATGGCGATCTTCCTCGCGCGTTCCCCGGCCGGTAGCCGCACCCTTTATGGGTGCGTCTTCAGGCGCGCTGGGCGCAGGCATAAAGCCTGCGGCTACCTCGCGCTCTTAATGTCGGCGGCCGTGGCCACAGGCTGTGCGCATCCCAAACCCATCCTGGACGACACCCGCCAGAGGACACGCGATGAACCCGGACGCTACCGACTACACTTCTCGGCGCCATGGCCGGGATTACAGTGAAGGGCGGTGTGGACCGGTACGCAGAGAAGAAAGGGTTTTACGTGCTGACCCCCGCCGGAAATGCCATGAGAATCGCGAACTCCAAGGGCTTCAAGCCGAGAATATGGGCCGGGTAACTTCCGGACCGGTCGGCGTGGACCCCGAGGTGATTGAAATCGCGTGAGGGCCATGAAACTCTCAACTCCCATGGAGTCTGACCCGATGCCCACAATGTACATGAGCAATGGAGGATTTCGAGTGGGTCGCTTGACGGCGAGGTTGCTGAAACGAGGGAAACTTCTTCAATTCCTCTTGGTGGTAACGATGTTCGGTAGGGTGGAGTACGTTCTCAGCGATGACAGCGGCAAGCCCTCGTGGGTGGAACGCGGCAGCGGGGCGTTCGTTGTTGCCGGTCAGAAGATATTCTACGGCGTAGGCGTAGTAGAGGGCATCAAGAACGCGAATATGGCACAAAAAACGGCTGAGAACAGGGCTCGTGCTGAACTCGCGAAAGTGAGCGAGAGCTATTCGGCATACCTCATGAGGAGGTGGGATCAAGTCTTGTCGGAGTACGGACAGTTCTCTCTCAGAAGAGGTCTTGAGGAAGCAATTCAGACCGCGTTCACTCAAGCGATTGCCGATGCGAAAATCGTGGATCGGTGGCAGGCAAATGAAGATGACGGTTCCGTGTGGGGTACGATAAAGAAGTCTCCCGTGTACGTGTTAACGGGTTTCAGTTTGGACGACGTACAGCGGTATGCGGCCAAGGAGTTCAATCGGTTGCTACTGTTTTCCAGCGAAAACCGAGAGGGTGCCAAGGGCCTTGGGAAGCAGTGGGACAAAGCTTTCTCCGAGCTTCTCAAGGTGGATGCTGCACACAGGTTGACCGGGGAGTCTCATGTCGGTGAAGGCGAGTTCACCACTCCTGCGTCCCCGCAGTCATCCTCAGCACTGCGTGCACAAACGAGCGCGATCACCCCGGTCGGATCTGAAGTCGACTCCCCACCTGGAGTTCGCGTGAAGGCGGCTGGCTCGTTCTGGGCGCTTATTGTGGGGATCGAACACTATCCGAGTCTGCCTGCGGTCGATTTTGCACAACAGGATGTGACCGCCATCAAGCAGTACCTGACGACCACCATGGGATTCCCGGAGGAAAACGTTGTTATGCTCACTGACTCCAATGCGACGAAATCCGGAATCCAGAAGTACTTGAACGAGTGGCTGCCGCGCAATACGAACGCGAAGTCGCGCATCCTGATCTTCTTTGCCGGTCATGGCGCGCCGGAAACCGAAACAGGAGACGCGTATCTTGTCCCGTATGACGGCGATCCCAATTTCCTCAAGACCACGGGAATCCTTCTCAAGGACTTCTACACGGCCATCGAGGCTCTTCCGGCCAAAGATGTCATCGTATTGACTGATGCCTGCTTCTCAGGCGCGGGCGGCCGTTCGGTGCTGGCCAAGGGTGCGCGACCACTCGTGACGAAGGTTGACACCGCCCTGCCCCCGAGCTCCAAGATTCTCTCCATCGCCGCCGCTTCCGGCTCCGAGATCACCGCCTCTTACGAAGAAAAGGGGCACGGACTCTTCACGTATTTTCTTCTCAAGGGTTTGCGAGGCGATGCGGACAAAGATCAGGACGGGTGGGTGACGGTGGCCGAGGCTTACGACTACCTCAAGCCGAACGTCCAGAAGATGGCCCGGCGGCAAAACCGCGAGCAGACGCCACAACTGCTCCCCGGCCTCGATGCGCTTGGGGTGAAAGCCAAACTGAAACTGGCCAAGGTGAAGTAGGGTCGTGACGTGATGGCCCGCCATGCAACGAGTAGCCTACCAGGAGTTTGAGGCGAGCGAGATCTACTGCCCGAAGTGCGGGCGGGCGATGCCGGTCAGGAAGAGGCTACTGCTCGCGCTCCCGGAAGGGGACAAGTTCGACCCATGGAGGGGTCTGTACTTGCGCGCGCGCGGGCCAGGACGGCACGCTTCGATCGATCGCGCAAGTGCGATTATGTCTGCTCGCAGTGCGGCTCGCCGGTGGGGTCCAAGTTGGACAAGTCCGCCGGGCCGGTGAGATTCACCCGGCGGTAGCCGGCCCCCCCCCCCCCCATCCCAACCTTCCCCCTCCAGGGGGGAAGGAGAAGGGGCGAACCTCCAAGTTCGCCCATCACAGGAGGGAGCATCTGAAGATGCTCCCCTACGTCAAGGAGGTCCCGGGATTGGTCCCAAGCGAAGTAAGAAGCCTCTTGGGGCGCTTGGCCCTACTGGGCGTAGATCGTGACCAGAGAGACCGACTGGTCGTATACCCCTACGGTGCTCGTGCCTAGTGCGCTCCCGTCCGATCCGGTTGCCGTGATCGTCGCTTTCCCCACCGGCAGACCGAAGAAAATGAATCGACCCGAAGCGTCGGACGATTTGGCCTGCAAGTCGGGAACCAATCCCGCGAAGTAGATAGGGGAAAGGCCGGAGTCAACGGCGGCCTTGGCGCCGAAAATGCCTTTTTCCTCGCCATCGACGACCCGCACGACGGACCCGGCCAGCACACCAACGCCTGCGGGTACTCCGGAGGCGCCCAGCAGGGTCAGCATGGTGGTGGCCAGTGAGGTGTTCACCAAGTAGAACGTTCTCCCGGTCAGGTCGCTTTGGATGGGGGAGCCGCCGACGTGGAAGGTGAAGGTCGGCTTCCCAAGATAGCTATCGGAGGCCAATACGGCCAGGGTCACATCCGTTCCTTGGGGAACGCCCTCAATCTTGATGGCTCCTCCGGCCCCCGATGTGGCTGTGATCCCCATCGGCTGGTCGAAATTGAGGAGATCCACCGTGGCGCCTTGCACCGCGGTTCCGATCGAGAACACCTCGACCTTTCCTTCGATCGATTGGGTGGCCGCTTTGTCATCGCCACATCCGGCCAAGAGACCTGCAAAGAGCGCCGCAATCCAAACATGTTTGTTCATAATCCACCTCCGCCTTTTTATTTTCCGTAATTCAGAAAATTGCTGGATGAAAAGAGCGACGGCTCGATGGCGATGCTGAACACCGTCGGGTTGATTTTCGCCTCGACCCGGCTCGACACCGATGCCCGGTTTCTTTTCTCATCCACCACAAATGAAATTTCAGCCGCCGCAGCGGAAATCTTTCCGTCCGGCGATTGGTAGTAACTCTGGTTCAGCACCTGGGTCCGCCAGAAATCCCCGCCCCGGTCCCATCCGAGCTTCATGTGAACTCGGTTCGTCTCCCGGTCGATGACGAGCAGTTGACGGCCGATGCTGTAGTATGGATCCTTCGATGTCCCCTCGACGATGTAGACCGGCCGTTTCACGAATACCCAGTTGAGGGGCCACCATGCGGCCAGACCGGATTTGGGATCGTCATAGCCCCAGCGAACGGCGTAGCGCGGTTGCTCGAAGGCGCGTGCTCCGTACTTCCCGGCTGCCTTTCCCTTCCGGGGAAAAGTGACTGTCTGTCCTTGTGCCTCGGCCGCTCCGGGCTCCTTCCCTCGCGCGGCACTTCCCCCGTCCTGGGGGTCGTCCGGCAGGTACGCCAGCAGCATGTCCTTCTGCTCGATGAGCTTCCACTTCATGAACTCGATCTTGCCCGAATATCCGTTGAGGTCGTCGAGAATAAAATCCGTCGGGCCGATGGGGTCGGATCGGTTGGCGGAACTCGTCCGGCGAACGCGGCGAATCGAGGGTGAGTAGGCCCACGTCGTGTCCCACTTCCCTGCCTCCTGCCACCGCCAGGTGAGCGTGACCGTCCCGAAGAGGTCGGCCGGTGCGAGATACAACGCGTTCTCCATATAGGAGAGGCCCTTCGCGGCGCCCTTCACCTCGTGCGAGGCAAAATCCACGTTCATGCGCGCGACCTTTCCGATCACCTCCACCTCCACCGCGGTTCCCTTCAGGGTACGCAGAACAAACATGGCTTCTTGCGAATCGTTCTGGAATTCCGTGGCATAGAAGTTCCAAAGGATCTTTGTTCCGGCGTCCGGATCGGAAGGGTCGAGGTCGGGGAAGGGGAGCCCGTAGGGTAGATTTTCACGCTTCCCCGAATCGGCGGAGATGAGCCCTCCCTCCTTGTCCAGCTTGAATTTTCCCTTGTTGGCCTGAGAAGCATCGTAGAATCCCTTGGCGTAAACGGTTCCCAGAGAGCCGGATTTCATTTCTCCGATCGTGAGGGCGTAGCTCCCCGCGGCCACCCGCTTGGCGACCGACTCGGGAACATGATCGGCGTAGGCCGATACATTGGACTTGTCGATTTTCGAGCCGGGCGAAAGTTCAGCGGCGAATGCGGATCCGCCCATCGCATATCCTGAGAGCAGTGCCATCGCCATGGCCCAAGACAGGCCTCTTTCTTGAAATGTCATGCTACTTGCCTCCTGCGGGTTCAAGAACGAGAAGCTCGGCGGCGGCCGCGCGAACCTCCTCGCGGGTGAAGGGGAATTTCTTGTATTCGTTGGCCCACCAGAGCTCCCTGAGCTGATTGCTGTAGAATCGGCTTCGTGGGTGGGCGACGTTGCCCCCGGGAAGCGCGGTGTAGGCTTCGGGTCCATCCGGTTTCATTTCCACCACGATCCGATAGGACGGCCCGCTGCCGTAGGAGAACTTGGACTGCTGCTTCGAGGACATGAGGTCGAGACCGGGGTCGGAAGCATCCACCACAAACTGGCCACCAGGGCGGGGAAAACCTTTTAGGCCGAGCTTTGCGAAGATCGGATCCGTGGGAGACGGAATGCTGAACATCTCGGCGCTGTCGCCCTCCACGCTCTCACTGTCGGCGAGGTGACGCACGGTGAGGGTGTGAATTTTCCCCCAGAGCCACTGGCTGACCACCGAAGTTCCGAATTTTGCGGTCAGACCCTCAATCGCCTCCTTATAGGCGCGTAGCGCGATGTCGCTACGGGTTTCGACGTCCGGTGTGCCCCAATCGTCCCAGAAGACGCTGGATCCCGTGCTTCCATCCCCTGTGTTCTGGCATGCGGTTCCGGCGTCCGCGTCAACCGCATCACATTTCTTACGGAAGGTGATGTTGTAAAGCGCCCGCGCGTACTGTTGGCTGCCGAACGACTCGCCGCCGAGCTGGTCGTCAAACGTGAAATGCGCCAAGTTGGAAATCCACGCGTGGAAGATGGACGTGGCCACGGAGCTGGAAATGACCTGGGAATCCTGAGCCAGTTGGAGATCTCCCGTATCGGAGTCATACTTGTAGCCGGATGGGCTTGAGCATTTCCATCCGTCCACGTAGCTATATGCCGCCAGTCCCGTCTCGCCGAGCTGTGCCTTCTTCGGCCCAACGGAATCGGTCAGGACTTTGAGGAAATCGTCGCAGAGGAGCAGATACGTATCACCCTGAATCTCCTTCATCTCCTTTATGGAAACCTTTCCGGTATTGCGGAGAACCTCGTCGATTCGCCCGGTGATTCGAGCTGCCCGGTAGCCCGCGTCATAGAACGAGCCGTGGTAGTAGTCTTTGGTTGAAGTGGGCTGGTTGTTGGCCGTGGCGATGTAGCCCGTGTCGGGGTTTCTAAGCTTGGGGAGCCTGGCTTCATCGATGAATCCCTTCCAATCGCAGCTCCCGTCGCCGGGTAAGGGGAGGTAGAACGGAGAGGCGCACTTGGCGGAATCCCGATCGGGAACGAGGGCATTGGGGAACCAGCCGATGTTGTCATTTGAATCGATCACCACCTGGTTCTGCGCGCCCACTTTGAAGTTCTTCACGGCCGCCTCGAAATCGTCGATGCCCTTTGCCGTGAGGTATCCCTTGAAGGCGCGAAGTTCAAAAGTCGGGTCAAACCCGGTCCAGCGGACGGTCACGAGCGAGGTCGCCACTCCCTGTGCATCCCTCACGACCCGAACGACGGGGCCATGTCCCTCCACCTCATACGTGAAGAAGTTGGACATGACGCATCGGCTCAGTGCTTCTTCATAGGTCGGGGGACTGTACGTGACCAGCATGTCGTCCAATCGGCTCTTGACCGACTTGGGGAGCGCGCATTTGCCTTCCGGACTTGATCCCGGCGCGAAAATGAGCGTGTCCTGATTCGCTTTCAACGGCCGATCGGCTCCCTGGAATTTCACGGTCCACTTGTCGGGTGAACCGTCCGCCTTGGTGAGCGTCTCGACATAGAAATCGGTCACATCGTAACCCACCACCGTTTCCCCCCACGCGATTTTCTGGTTGAAACCGATGGCGATCCCGGGCGCGAGCGGGAACATGACGCCGGCCACGTTGAGGTCGCCGCCCTGCGTCTCCGTGTTGAGGTGGGCTTCGTGGAAGACGGAAGGTTGCTGAAGGGAGAGGTGGGGATCGTTAGCCAGCATCGGATACCCCGATTCGGTCTTGAGTCCGCGCACGACCCAATTGTTCGACGTCGGATTGAGCCCGGTGAGTTTCCGGAGGTTGTTGATGTACGAATCGAGGCCGTCAAACCCGGCGGTCGGCAGGGGGCCCGGCGCGGGACCATCCACGCCCTTCGCGTCGCGCCTTGCGGCCGACGATCGGGCAGGGGTCTTCTCAAACTTCCCGAACGACCCGGGCTTGGCCACGATGGCATTTCTGAGCGGCGTGGTGACGAAGAGGTCCTGCATGTAGCCCAGCGCGGTCTTGCTCGCAGCGGTCGCGTCGGCCTCGACCTTACGATTGACCAGCTCCTTGACGAGGAAGGTATTGATGCTCTCATACCTGGTCCCTTCGCCCCCCTCGTTGTCGAAGCTCAAGAGGAAAGTCATCAGGCGCGCGAAAGCAAGGGAGTCGAGCGGCGACCAACCGGGATCCCCGTCTCGGGCGTTCAGAAGGCTGCCGTACAAGAGCTTCGGATCGCTGATGCCTTGGGCAAGAAATTCGAGAGGCATCTCTTCGGGGTTCATGGACTTGAGGTAGGCATTCACGCCGTCCGCGTACCGCTGCAAGAATCGGTTTTCCTCTGGGGTCATGTCACCGCTTCGAAAGAGCGCCTCGGCCACCTTGTAGTATCGGAACATCCGCGCCTGGATGTCGTCGGCGACCATGCTGCCCCCGAGGAGAATCGCCAGTTCCCCGGTGGCGGCCGCCCTCTGGATGATCATCTGGAACAGCCGATCCTTGGCATGGATGTAACCCTGCGCGAAGGCGACGTCGCCCTCGGATTTTCCGTAGATATGGGGAACGCCGTAGACATCCCGAACGACTTCGACGCGTGCGTCCAGCCCCTTGGCGGAGACTCTTTCATTCACGGCCATGTCGAACAGGGCGCCTTCCCCGAGCGTCTTCTGGCTGCATGCGGAGAGGATCAGGCCGGCCGCCAAGACAGTAGCGCGACGTCTCATGACGGATCCCTCTTCTTGCTCCCCCTCCGCTTTGCTTCGGGGACGACGATAGGATTCCTCATGGGGTCTTCTCGCGTCGCCAATACTCTGCGATCTGATCGATGAACAAATCCATCCGGATCATGAAGTTGTCGCGGTCCCGCAGGAACCCGATGCCGGAGTAGGCTCCCGCGATCCGGTCATACTCAAACCGGAACTTGAAAGGCGCGATGAGGTATTCGACGGCCGGCTGGAGGAGATACGAGAGCGAATCGAACTCCCCGTATTCGGCGATCGTGGCGAACGAGGGGGCCAGATAGCCTCGACCCAGCGTGTATCCGGTCTGGATCAGGAAGGTGGATTTGTAGCCATTCACCTTCATTCGAACGAATCGCGGCTGCGAGAGGGTCTGGTCTCCCTTTCCCGGAACGGTCAGTCTGGCGACGAAGGCGTCCTCCTGCACGCTGAACGAAGCGCCCTTCTGGAGATCGGCCCAATGTTCCCCAATGACCTGGGCGGAGATGAAAAATGTCTGGCGGGGATTGAGCGCCCGAATCCACTGGTTGTGATCCGCGCCCAGCGCCCACTTCACCACATCGGAGCGCGGGAGCGTCCCTTCGCGCCCGGATTCCAGGACGGCCTTCTGCCGGGCGAGGACATCGGTGAGGGCAACCGGATCGACTCGCCGGGTTTCGTCCAGCTCGAAGGTGGGCGCGAGAAGCGGGATGTTGGTTTCGGGGAGAAAGTAGGGGTGATCGTAGAGAAGCGCCGTCTCTCCGCGCAGGATCGTGTAGGGAGAGAAAGGGACCGGGCCCGAAACCGTGGCGCCGGTAATCATGATTTTCGGGTAGGCCAGTTCGAGAAACGGGGTGCCCTTGGGATATTCCTTGTCGATGATGGGGGCCGTGGACGAAATCGCCGTCTTGATCTGCTTCGTGAGCGACGTATCGAAGGCGAGTCGTGGTGTGGGCGATTCGGGATAGGTCCAGTAGTGGGCCGTGGTGTAGCTCATGTCGCCGGCGTTGAAGAGCAGACGGCCGCCTGTGCGCGCATCGTCCCATCGGTTCTTGGAGAGGAGCCGGAGCGAGAGGGGGGATGGGGGACCGGTAATGACCGACCACGGGCCTTCCTGTGGAACGGTGGGACCGGGCGTCAGGGCCGGGAGAGGCTCGTAGAACCCTTCCAGGGCGACGTTGTAAACCGGACCGGCCGAGCCGACATCGTACGATCCCTTGAGCATGACGGATGGCACGCGCCGCTCGTCCAGCGGGGTGAGGAATCCTCCGAAGGTCTGGTCGAGCGGATTGATAATGTCCAGAATGCGGAAGACGTCGGCCTCGCCCCAGGAGAGGTTTTGTTTTCCGATTCGGACGTTGAGATGGCGGAACGCGCGGAAGTCGCCGTAGACTTCATGGATTCGCGATTTCTGCCGGAGATTGTTGCGGACCGGCTCTGGGATGGTGTCCGTGAAGAGCTTCGGGCCGTAATCGTAAATGCCGTCGTACTCCACTCGCACGCCGAAGAAGAACTTGACCTGATCGATGGCGAGCCGCTCGTCCAGCATCTGGAGCGAGGGCGTGACGCTTCCCCGCTTGGACATGTCGATGTTGAGCTGGGGTTCCAGATAGTAGCGGTTCTGGAGAAGCGAGTAGGCCTCCATATCGAACGTCGGCACGAAGGTCTGTTGGGGCGATTGCGGATCGCGCAGATCCAGCAGGGTGTACCCTTTTCGGAATCCTTCCGGCTCCTGCGCGAGGAACCGCGCCTGTGTGTAGGTTTTGAGGGTGACCTGCACGGCCCGATCTTCATCGAGGAAAACGACGGCTCCTGCGGTAGTGGAGTGAGCCGCCAAGACCAACAGCGCCATAGCGAACGTTCTCTTCATTTAGTCTGGGACCTCCCTGGAAGGATCATTTTGGCCAAGACCGGTACAAAGATCAATGCTCCAATGTAGTTCAAAATCATGAGGAGGGCCAGCAAAAGCGCCATTTCGGATGTGAACTTGAGCGGGGTGAATACCCAAAAGATGACCCCGGCCACGAGCGTGGTGGCGGTGAAGAGGACCGCCTTGCCCGTGGTCTGGATGGTGGTACGGTAGGCATCGAGGAAGTGGGCCCCCTTCCCCAACTCCTCTTGAAGGCGTTCGTAGACGTAGATGCCGTAGTCGATGCCCACCCCAATCCCCACGGCGGCCACGGGGAGCGAGTTGATGTTCATGTCGATCCCGCCGAGGTACATGAACGCCTCGGACAGAAATTGGGATAGGAGAAGAGGGGGGACGAGGATGAAGGCGGCGCGCAATGACCGATAAAAGAACAGGACCAGGAGGAATGTCGTGCTGAGAACAACGCCGAGGATGAGCCAATACGACCGTTCGACCTCTTCATTGACCGCGGCCAGGACGCCGAGGAGGCCGCCGGCCAGTCTGAACTTGATCTCGGCGGTGCTCATCTCCTTTGCGAGGCGCTGTGCTTCGGCCACGATCTTCTCGATGATTCCCGCCGAAAAGTCGGTGTAGAAAAGCGTGACCGTGGCGTCCTTGAAATCGGTGCTGAACAGGCTTTGGAGTTCCCGGCCCTGCGAGAGGGGGAACGCGATGGCGCCGACGTCGCTCTCGCGGTACGGGAGGATCTCCCAGTTGGGATCGCCCTCCCGGAAGAACATGTAGACGCGACTGACCACTTGCGTCAGCGTGATCGAGCCGGAGGCGTTCGTCGCCTCCTTCAGGCGCTCGGCGAAGCGATCGATCGTCCGGAGATTCTCGATCTTTTTCACGGCTCCCGCCTGATCGCCCTCGACGATGACGACGAACCGGTTGGAGCCGGCGAAATTCTTGTTTACGTGCTCGGTGGCGACGTTGTAGGGGTGGTCAGCGGGCAGGATGGCCGCGCCCGGCATGAGGTTGCCCACGCGGAGCCGGGTGCCCACAATTCCCCCGCCCACGATGAGGACGATGAACAGAACGAACATGGCCTTGATTCGCCGTTCCCCGGCCAGAATGCGGATCTCGATGCGGGCCAGGAGGTCGTAGAACTTGCGCGAGGAAAAATAGGGCTTTGATCCCGGAGGGGGGAAGAGAGAAAGCAGCACCGGCGACACCGTCAGCACCCCGATGAGAATGCTGCCGATCCAGAAGCTGGAATAGACGGCGAGTTTCCACATCAGAGGAATGCCGGAGACGGCGATCGTCAGAATGCCGAGTCCATCGGTGATGATCGACAGGAGGGCCGGGCGCATGAGGGGTTTGAATGAACCTTGGACGGCCGCCACCTTGTTCGGATACTTCCCGAAGTCGGTGTAGTAACGCTCCATGATTTGCACCGAGTGGCTGAGGGCCCTCGCGGAGAGGAGGAGCGGGACGACGAGGAGGAGCGGATCGATGGCGAGTCCGACCAGGCCCGCCATGCCGAGGCCCCACTCGGCGGACACCAGCGCGGCCACGAATGGAATGACCACCCCTTTCCCGTCGCCGAAGAAAAAGAACAGCATGAGGAGCAGTGCGGCGGCCGTAATCGCGAAGACCATGTGGATTCGCGGCATGTAGTGGTGAATCCACGAGTACAGGGCGGGAAAGCCCGTGATGTGAATTTCGGTGGAAGGGGAGGTGAACTTGGACTGGAATTCCTGGAGTCGGTCCCCGAGGTAATGGAAGTCGAGTTCCTCTTCCCAGAGACCCACGACCAACAAGGTTGATCGCCCATCTTCCGAAACGATGAACCCCTTGACCCCTTGATTGCGTTCGATGTTGAGCCGGATTTCATTGGAATCTTTTTCGTCCTTGGGGAGCGATTCGACGATCGGGGCCGAAGCGACGGAGAACCCCCGCACTCGGAAACCGCGGACGGAGGGGTGTGTCAGCGAAATCACCTGGAAGGGGTTGACCCCCTTCGTATCCATGAGGAACCGCGTGGCTTCATCGAGCTTCCGCATGAACGGCGGGTCGACCACGTGGCCTTCCTTGTTTTCCATCACGACGAGCAGGAGATTGGCCGTGCCGAAGAGCTTCCGGAACTCCCGGTAGACCTTGATGAAGGGATGGCGGGGCGGATACAGCTCGAAAAAATTCGTGTGAATGCGAACGCGGCTCAGTTCGTAGCCGAAGAAGATCGTGCCGAGGATGGCGAAAGCGAGGGCGGCCACCCGGTGGCGGAGAACGAAAGCGAGGTAGCGCGCCGTCATGGGGAGACCTTCACGACGGTTCCTTTTTGGCCGGCGAACAAGCACGAGCCATCCGGGAGGACCAGCGCCTTGCGGAACCACAGGGCATCGTAGTCCGGATTTCGAACGCGGTCCCACGCACGGCCCTCATCGAAGCTGAAAGCCATGAGACCATCGGAACCGGTGAGGCAGATCGTGCGCCCTTTCGCGTCGCCATCGAATATGGCGTTGTCACCGATGGGCAGTTCGATTTTCTCAACGCGGGGGAACGTTCGGGGCTTGCCGAAGTGAAGCTTGAAGAGGGTTCCGAGGGAGCCGCCGGTCCATAACACTTTTCCGTCTCCGGTGACGAAGAACAGCGTCGGACCTTCCTCGGCTTCGGCGTCCTCCGGTGACGCGGAAGAAGATTTCTGGAGGGCCATGTCGTGGAACGTCTTTCCGCCGTCCTTTGATTCGAAGAGTTTTCCTCTCTCCGCAGCCACGTACAGCGTTCCATCATCCAACGCCAGGATGTCGTTCAGGATGACGTCGTTCCTTACGAAGAAATCGTGACCCGAGTCGGAGAGGGTGGCTGCCGCCTGGGGCGGTATCTCGCTGCCCTTGCCGTACGACTCCCCCGAACCGGGATCGGCAACATCGCGCGTGAGCACGGGAACGCCCATGAAATCGGGGCCGAATTTCACTTCGAGCGGCTGCTCGACCCAGGATTTCCCGGAATCCTCCGAACGGAGAAGGGTGCCCCAATCTCCGACGGCGATCAGGCGGGTATCAGAGACAACGCCGATGCTCAGCAGATGATAGGAAGATGGGGTCTGGTTGCGGGACCACGTTCGCCCGCGATCGCGACTCAGGAACATGGAGCCGCCTTCACCGGCAACGGCCATGAGATCACCGTGCCTATCGATGGCCGTGATCAATCCGTCCCCGAAGTAGTTGCAGGACTCCTGCTTCGGTTCGAGTTGGATCCGGCAGACGGCGCCGCGCTTGCCCGTTGCCCAGAAGTCGTTCCCGCCGGCCGGGGAAAGCGAATGGATGTCCCTGGGGAATTGGAAGCTGGTTGTTGAGAACTGCAATAGGGCGAGGACTCCCAGCCAGACGTGCATGAGTGATTCATAGGCCGGGTGGCCGCAAAGTTCAAGGGATTAATCCCATGGAAGTGCGTATTGCACTTTGGCCTCCCCGCCTGTATAAAAAACGGGCTTTTGGGGCCGTTAGCTCAGCTGGTAGAGCAGCTGACTCTTAATCAGCGGGTCGCAGGTTCGAATCCTGCACGGCCCATGGAAGGGCACGTACTCACGCGCCCGCGAGCCAGGATGGTGAGCGCCGGGCCAATCGCGCAAGTGCGGCCCAGGACGGGCACGTACTTGCGCACACGCGAGCCACGATGGTGAGCCACAGGCCAATCGCGTGTGTGCGGTCCATGCCACAAGACGGTCTCCAACCGACCCGCGTTGCCAACTCCATGGATTTGAGCTACATACCGCAGGGTAAGCTGAAGCATGAAACGACAACGGCCAAAGGGGGGAGCGGAATCCCGGTCAATCCAGCATGTCAGTCTCCTGGGTCGGGCGGCGGCAGCCATCCATGAATAACTTTGGCGAGAAGGTCAATTTCATCTGGTCGGTGGCCGACCTGCTGCGCGGGCCGTACAGGCCGAACCAGTACAAGGACGTGATGCTGCCCCTGACCGTTCTCCGGCGGCTGGATTGCGTCCTGGAACCTACAAAGGCGAAAGTCCTAGAGAAGCTGAAGAGTCTCCAGGGCGGCAAAGTGAAAAACGTCGAGCCGATTCTGTGCCGCGTCGCCGGCGTGCCGTTCTACAACACCAGCCGGTTCTCGTTCGAGAAGCTGAAGGGCGATCCGAACAATGTCGCCGCCAATCTCACCCACTACATCAAGGGATTCTCCAGCCGCGCCCGGGAAATCATCGAGCATTTCGGGTTCGAGGAGCACATCGCCAAGCTCGACAAGGCGGATCGCCTTTTCCTCGTCGTCTCGAAGTTCTGCGAGATCGATCTCCACCCGGACAAGGTGCCGAACATCGAAATGGGCACGATCTTCGAGGAGCTGATCCGAAAGTTCAACGAGGCGTCGAACGAGGAAGCAGGCGACCACTTCACGCCCCGCGAGGTCATCCGACTCATGGTGAACCTGCTCTTCCTGCCGGACAACGACGTGTTGACCACCAAGGGCATCGTCAAAACCCTTTATGATCCGGCGGCTGGAACGGGTGGAATGCTCTCCGTGGCCGAGGAGTATGTGCGTGAACTGAATCCGGACGCCCGACTGGAGGTCTTCGGTCAGGACTTCAACCCGCAAGCCTACGCTATTTGCGGGTCGGACATGATGATCAAGGGGCAGAGCCTCGACAACATCCGATTCGGCGACAGCTTTACCCAGGACCATCATGCGGGCAGAAACTTCGACTACATGCTCGCGAATCCACCTTTTGGCGTGGAATGGAAACCGCAGGAGAAGGTCATCCGCAAGGAGCACGAGGAACAGGGATTCGGCGGACGCTTTGGAGCGGGACTGCCGCGCATCAACGATGGATCGTTCCTGTTCCTCCAGCACATGATCGGCAAGATGAAGGAGGCGAAGGAGGGCGGTACGCGGTTGGGGATCGTCTTCAACGGCTCGCCCCTTTTCACAGGGTCGGCGGGATCGGGCGAGAGCGAGATCAGAAAATGGATCATCGAGAACGACTGGCTGGAAGGCATAGTCGCCCTCCCGGACCAGCTTTTCTACAACACCGGCATCTACACATACCTGTGGATTGTCACGAACCGGAAGGAGAAGAGTCGGCGCGGGAAGATCCAGCTTGTGAATGGGACGACATTTTTCTCGAAGATGCGCAAGAGCCTCGGACAGAAACGGCATGAGATCGGCGAGTCCCATCGCAACGAGATCACGCGCCTCTATGGTGAATTCAAGGAGGGGGAATTCGTCCGCATTTTCGACAATCCGGATTTCGGATACCGCCGGATCACCGTGGATCGCCCGCTCCGGCTTAATTTCGCGGTTACTGAAGAACGAGTGGCCCGTCTGCGGGAAGCCTCGGCCTTCATGAGCCTTGCGGCGAGCCAGAAAAAGGACAAGAAGCTCAGGCTGGCGAAGGAGGGGGCGGGGCAGGAAGAGCAGAAGCTCATTCTGGCAATTCTCAAGAACAAGATGGACACCTCCACCTTCAAGAATCGCGAGGAATTTCTCGGAAGACTCAAGCAGGCGTTCACAGACGGCCACTGGACGGTCGGCGGCCCGCTGATCAAAGCCGTCCTGGAATCCCTTTCCGAGCGGGACGAAAGCGCCGAAATTTGCCAGGACTTCAAGGGGAATCCCGAACCCGATCCGGAACTGCGCGACTACGAGAATGTTCCCCTCAAGGAAGACGTGACGGAGTACATGAAGCGCGAAGTCCTCCCTCACGTTGCTGATTGCTGGGTTGACGAGTCGAAAACCAAGATCGGCTACGAGATCAACTTCAACCGGTATTTCTACAAGTATGCACCTCCGCGTCCGCTCGCGGAAATCGAGGCGGACCTGAAGAAAATCGAGGGCGAGATTGCGGCAATGCTGGGGGAGACGTCCGAATGAAATACGGCCGCCGGTCCGTCCGCTTGCAGGGCTACGACTACGCCCAATCCGGCGCGTATTTCGTGACGATGTGCGCGCAGGGGAGGGAATGCCTTTTCGGTGACGTGGTAGACGGCGACATCGTGTTGAATGACGCGGGACGAATCACGGAACGATGTTGGTTGGCAATTCCGGCCCATTTCCCCCATGTTCAATTGGACGTATTCGTCGTTATGCCCAACCATCTTCATGGGGTCTTGTTGATCTACGACATCCCCGCCGCATCGGCCGTATCCGTAGGGGCGAAAAATATTTCGCCCCTACAATCCGACAAATCCGCCGGCCAACGGCCACGTGGGACATCGAAAACCATCGGTTCGGTCATTCGTGGATTCAAAATCGGCGTGACCAAATGGTTCCGGCAAAACACCTCGATCCACATGGTGTGGCAACGCAATTACTACGAACACGTCGTTCGCAACGACGACGAATTGAACCGCATCCGGGAATACATCGTCAATAACCCGGCGCAATGGGAAATGGATCTGGAGAATCCAGCTGCGGGAGCGATCCGGCGGGTTGTCCCAACGGAAAGGCCGTGCGAAGACGCACAATGACACATTGTGCGTATGCGAAGTACACCCCGCCCATTCACACCAATATTAGTGTTGACACATCGTGGAGTTCAGCGTAGAGTTCTACGAGTCGCCCGCGGGCCGATGTCCGGTTCGGGAGTTCCTTGAGGAATTGAGAACGGACGACCCGGATGACTTTGCAGCGGTAATGGCGGGACTCGTGAAGCTCCGGCAAAGGCGGAATCACCGGCCGCCGATTTCGAAGCCGGTGGGCGGGGGATTATTCGAACTGCGGCATGTGGGCAAGTTGAATTCGAGAGTGATGTACTTCTTTGTGAGGGGACGGCGGATTGTGACTGTACACGGGATACGCAACAAGGCGCGAGACATCTCCCCTCGTGATCGGGTGGCGGCATTGGAGCGGATGAGAGACTGGCGGGCGAGGAACGAAGCATGAAAAAGACGAATTTCGACATCTATTTGGAAGAACAGATGAGAGACAAGGCTTTTGCGGCGCGGTTCCGTCGGGCGGGTGAGGCGTGGGACGTGGCCCTCCAGATTGCGGCGCTTCGGAAAGAGGCGGGTCTTTCGCAGAAGGAACTTGCCAAACGACTCCGCACGACCCAGCAACAGGTCAGTCGCTTGGAGTCGACGTCCTACGAGGGTCATTCGCTCAGCATGCTCCGCCGGGTTGCGGCGGCGCTGGACGCCCGCGTCCGGGTGGTCCTCGAGCCGGCCCGCTCCCGCGGGCACACCATCCTTGCAGAGCGGCAGGCCAAATATGGAATCCGGTGAGACCGAGGGTTGAGGGGGCGGTGTGATGAGAAAGAGAAGGCAAGGCCTATGACGGAACCGACGGTCATATGTCCAAAGTGCAAGCACGAGTTCAAACTCACGGAATCGCTGGCCGCGCCGCTGCTCGCGTCCCTCCGGCAAGACTACGAGAAACGACTGGCACAGAAAGATGAGGACTTTACCAAACGAGAGGGCGATCTGCGGCAGCGGGAAGAAGCGCTGGAGAAGGCCAAGCATGGGGTGGATGAACAGGTCTCCCAGAAACTGCGGCAGGAACGCGCCAAGATTGCCGCCGAGGAGGCCAAAAAGGCCAAGCTGGCGCTGGGTTCCGACTTGGAACAGAAGACGAAGGAGGTAGAGGACCTTCAGGGAGTTCTCAGGAGCAAGGACGAGAAGCTGGCCGAGGCTCAGAAGGCACAGGCTGACTTGATTCGTCTGAAGCGCGAGGTAGATGAAGCCAGGCGGGAAGCAGAACTGAAGGTGCAGGAGGGGATTCAGGCGGGCCTTGCTGGCGAGCGCGAAAAGGCGCGGAAGGAGGCCGAGGGACGGTTGAATATCAAGATGGCGGAGAAGGACGAAGCCGTCGCTTCTCTGCGGAAAGAAATCGAGGATGCCCAGTCAAAACTTTCCGAGGCGCAAATGGCCCAAGCTGAATTCGTCCGAAAACAGCGGGAGCTTGATGACGAGAAACGCAAGCTGGACCTGACGGTTGAGGAGCGATTGCGGGACGGCGCGGCGGGAATTCGCGAGCAGGGCCGCAAGGAAGCTGAAGACCAACTCAAGCTCAAGGTTGCCGAGAAAGAGCAGACCATTACCTCCATGCAGAAACAGATCGAGGACCTCAAGCGTCGGGCCGAACAGGGATCGCAGCAACTCCAGGGGGAAGTCCAAGAGATCGAACTTGAGCAACTTCTGCGTGCCAAATTCCCGCAGGACGATATCGAGCCTGTAGGCAAGGGCGAGCGGGGTGGCGACATCATGCAGAGGGTTGTCGGCCCACTCGGCCAGCCGTGCGGTTCGATCCTATGGGAGTCGAAACGGACCAAGAACTGGAGCGATGGCTGGCTCGCGAAGCTCCGGGAGGACCAGAGATCCGCCAAGGCGGAAATTGCGGTGATTGTCAGCCAAGTTCTTCCGAAAGGTATCGATTCCTTCGATTTGATCGATGGCGTTTGGGTTGTCCATCCTCGCGCGGCGCTTCCGGTTGCCATGGCATTGCGCCAGACCTTGATCGAAGTCGGGCTGGCCCGCCAGGCTTCCGAGGGGCAGCAGACGAAAATGGGAATGGTCTACGAGTACCTGACCGGCCCGCGATTCCGCCAGCGCGTTCAAGCCATCGTCGAGGCGTTTTCCAACATGAAAGAAGATTTGGACAAGGAGAAAAAGGCCATCACGAAACAGTGGGCCAAACGCGAAGAGCAAATCGACCGCGTCATGCAGGGCACCGTCGGCCTGTACGGCGACCTCCAAGGCATTGCGGGGAAAACCTTGCAGGAAATTGAAGGGCTTGATCTCCCAGTCCTTAATGCACTGACTCCAGATCCGGGAGAATAATATGATGGCCTTGCTTATTGACATTCTCGCCTGGGGCACGGCCATCCTCACCGATTGGCAGCGAGATGCAATGCGTCGCCTGTTCCAGAAACAAGATCTCGATGCGCAAGATTCCGATGACTTGTTTGCCATGCTGAAGTCTGCACGTGGGACACCCGATCCTCAGAACCGCCACTCCATGTTTCTTTAGAGAGGTGGAAATCTGGTCACGATTCAAGACCGGAAAATGTTGTTTCTCCGGAATTGTGATATACATTACACTGGTGGTGTCGTAGTGAACCACATTGCGGCTCGATCTTGCCAGCCAACTCCGCGAATGCACGGAAATGGTGGGCACATCTTAGATCAGGGGTTGTTGGAAGCGGGGTCACTCTCTCCCCACATTGCGCCGTCGCGCCCGTTTCTTCGTTGGGCCGGATCGAAGCGGTGGCTCTTGAGGCAGATTGTTCATATCCTGCCACGCCAGTTCGGTAGATACCACGAGCCATTTCTCGGGTCCGGCGCGCTCTTCTTCTTTCTCGGACCCCAGCGAGCGTTGCTGACTGATAAGTGTAGCGAATTGATTGATGTCTACACGATGATCAGGCATGAGGTGTCCACCATCATTCGATACTTGAGACCGATGAAGCCGAACCGCGACCTGTTCTACGCCATTCGCAACCAGCCGAGCCGGGGCAGGCTGAAGCGAGCAGCCGAGTTCCTGTATCTCAACAAAACCTGCTGGAATGGGCTGTACCGCGTCAACTCGGAGGGACGGTTCAACGTTCCGTACGGGATGCCCAGAACGGACTTCATCGCGGACTTCGAAAATCTCCGTGCATGCTCCCAGGTCCTTGAGAGGCCCGGAGTGAAGCTCCGGTCCTGTGATTTCGAGGCCGCCTTGGTGAACGTGAAGGCCGGCGATCTGGTTTACCTTGATCCGCCATACGTTACGCGGCACAACAACAACGGCTTCGTCGATTACAACGAAACTCTCTTCTCCTGGGAGGATCAGAGACGCCTAGCCACGCGCGCGCGGCAGATCGCAAATGCTGGGGCCTATGTAATCGTGACCAACGCCAACCATCGAGAGGTTGTGGAGCTTTACCAAGGCTTCAAGAGCCGTACTCTGACACGGTCTTCGACTCTGGCCTCTGACTTCAAGTGCCGGGGTCGAGTGAAAGAAGCCCTCCTGTACTCTCCGAATTGCGGGGAGGGACGTAGATCACCGTGCCGAAGGGTTCTTGGAGGCAGCGATGACTAGACGGACCAAGGCCCTTGTTCCCGAGCCGGTCGGTGTCAAGACCCTCCGGACGAACCAGCTCCAGCCGAATCCGCACAATCCTAGGATGCTCTTCGACAAAGCGCCGATGAAGACGCTCCAAGATTCAATTGGTCAGGTCGGAATCCTGGTGCCGCTCACTGTCTACCAGCGCAGGTCGGACCGGCAATTCATCATCTTGGACGGCCAGCGGCGGTGGATCTGCGCACAGAAGGTCGGGCTGCCGACGGTGCCTGTAAATCAGGTCGCCGAGCCAAACCTGGTTCAAAACATAGTGACGATGTTTCAGATCCACAAGCTGCGCAAAGATTGGGAGCTCATGCCGACGGCGCTCAAACTTGAAGTCCTCATAACGAAGCTGCAGGAGAAATCAGATCGCAAGCTGGCGGAACTGACGGGTCTGGATATCGCCGTCGTAACCCGTTGTAAGAAGCTGCTTTCGTACTCAAAGGAGTTCCAGGATCTGATGCTCGACCCAGACCCGGAAAAGCGCGTCAAGGCAGATTTCTTCATCGAGCTGTTTCCAGTCCTCCACGACAGGGTGGTCAAGAAGATGTCACAACGCTCCCAAGGCCCCCTCGTTCGCAAGATGCTCGCGAAGCATCAAAGCACCGAGGGGGGTATCAGGGCAGTCACAGATTTCCGCAAGGTCAAGCAGCATTTGGCAAACGCACGGAAGGCAGGCAAGGTCTCGGTAATCGCTCGCAGGTTTAAAGAGTTCGCCGAGAAGGTGGAGCTGAGTCCTGACCACCTGGTGATTCCGGCGGCTAACGTGTCAGCCCAGGCAAGATCACTTCACGGCAAGGTCGAAAAACTCCAGGAAGCACTTGCAGGCCTTGACGTCGAGGCATACGTCGGCGAGGAAGCACTATGGGGCGCAATCGAGTCGCTACTTCGCACGGTTCGCAAATGCCTAGCGGTTGCAGGACGAAGGACCAATGAATGAGAACACCCAAAGATCGCGGGAAACCAGTCGACGCTGGCCGTATGAGATCTTGGCTGGACCGGTTCGACGGCTATCGAATTGCGGTGACAGATCAGCGAATCAGCGCTTGGCTCCAGCGCTTTAGACGAGATGATACTGATCTCGGAGCAAGGCTCCTCGACGCGGTCATGTTCCTCAGGTCCGAGGACATGGAGGAGGCACTGCGCAAGCTGGTGGACCATCTACCGGGTTGGGATAAAAGTCACGCGCGCCGGGAGGGGAAGTGGCGTTTCCTAGCCTTCTCAATCAGCGCTGGCGAGAGTGGAGATACGATGCTCCACAAGTCACGAACCGCCCTCGGACTGACTGGCGGTCGATACGATCAACTATTCATCCACAAGGCCGATCTGCTCAAAGAGGAGCTTGGCTGCGACGACAGCGTAGTTTTCTTTGATGACTTTGCCGGGACGGGTCGGCAAGCTTGTCGTGCGTGGCATGAAACCCTTGCGGAGTTACTTCCCGGAAGCCCAAGGGCGTATTTGGTCCTTGTTGCAGCTGGGGAGCGGGCCGTTGATCGCATTGCTCAGGAGACAGGATTGAAGGTCGTGACAAAACATGTACTCGGCGTTGGTGATGACATTTTCTCAGGGGAATGCGAGCATTTCAGCCGAACGGAGAAAGAACGCCTGGTTGAGTATGGAAAGATAGCGGCTCGAAAGATGCCACGAGGCTACGGGGACTGTGGCTTCGTGATCGTGTTGGCTCACAAGACTCCGAACAATTCGATCCCAATCCTTCATGCCAATCACGGTCACTGGAGAGGATTATTCCCGAGGCACGGATAACCGACAACTCGCCACCGGCAGCGCTTCAAGTGCTCAATCCTCATCCGCTGGGAGTCAGACATATTGCTTGCCGATCTGATGATGCCATGAACTGGCGAGCGTATCCTGAAACCAAGCCGTCCGGCTTGGAGTGGCTGGGGGAGATTCCATCAGGCTGGCGGACCATGCGGCTCAAGTACTGCGCTTCCCTCGTCAACGAGAAAACAGATGGATTCGCCTCGGAATTGCCATACACCGGGCTTGAACACATCGAGTCCTGGACCGGAAAACGGGTTCAGACGGGTGAAAAACCGGAAGCTGAAGGGCAGGCAAGCAAGTTCTGCGGGGGAGACCTCCTCTTTGGGAAATTACGACCGTATCTGGCCAAGGTTTTCCGTTCCGACGAAAGCGGCATCTGCACCGGAGAGCTGTTGGTCTTGCGGACGAAGAACGTCAGCCGTGACTACCTTTTCTACTATGTACTGGCACGGGATTTCATTTCAATCGTTGACTCCTCCACCTATGGGGCGAAGATGCCCAGGGCAAGCTGGGAATTCATCGGAAATCTTCCAGCACTTGTTCCTTCTGACAATGAGCAACGCGCGATCGCGGCGTTTTTGGATCGGGAGACGGGGCGGATTGATGGGCTGATTGAGAAGAAAGAGCGGCAGATCGAACTCCTACAGGAAAAACGCGCGGCTGTAATCACCCATGCCGTGACGAAGGGCCTCGATCCGAAGGCCCCCATGAAAGATTCCGGCATCGAGTGGCTGGGAGAGATTCCGGCGCATTGGACTATTCGTCAACTTAAGTACGTGGCCACGTTTCAGAGAGGACATGATCTTCCAGATTCAGTGCGAGCGGAGGGGGCAGTCCCCGTCGTTACGTCTGGGGGCATTTCCGGGAGTCATGATGAATACCGCGCAAAGGGACCCGGAATCGTAACGGGTCGGTACGGGACGATTGGCACGATTTACTATGTCGAGGATGACTTTTGGCCGCACAATACGACGCTATATTGTAGCAATTCGCGAGGCAACAATATGAGGTTTCTCTGGTACCTGCTTCAGAATATCTCCGGCTTTTTTCTTCTCAACGCAGGAAAATCAGCGGTTCCGGGCGTAGACCGCAACGACCTGCATCCCATACCCGTAGCAATTCCTGTGGATGTTGACGAACAGAAGGAGATTGCAGGATTTCTCGACAGGGAGACGGTCAAGGGTGACGCCCTTTGTAAACGGATCGATGAATCCATTGCTGTTCTCCGCGAATACCGGACGGCGCTCATCTCGGCCGCCGTGACCGGCAAGATCGATGTGCGGCCAGCGGACGGGGCACTCAGGAATCTGAACCAAGCCGATGAAGATGGACAAGACGTAACCGTGGTGGGAGAATAAAGATCATGGCGATCAGAGTGATAGACGTAGAGAGAGCCAAGGCTCAAAAGCTTCTTGCCAAGGCTCATCTCCTGCGCCAATGGCAAGAACGTAGGCCACGGGCGGGCATTCGGATGAGTTTGGATAAGACCTTCGTCCTCCCTAGAGGACATCAGAGAATTCAGTTCCGGCCTGACGTGGTGGTGCAGGACCAGAAGGGAGCCATACACGCCTTTTATGAGATTAAAACGGCGATACCCCATTCCACCGATCTCCGCCTGGCGGCCAGGCAGCTACAGTCTTATTCGCAAATGGCGCCGCACGCCATATGTGGAGTAGTGTTGCCCTCAGAGGCTCTTCAGGATTCGTCCATTCAGCAAGTGATCGCCGAAATCAGGGAGCGTTCCCCAGGATTCGAGATTTGGTCCATCTAGCTGATTGAATCCACTCCTTCAGGAATTCACGTCCAACCTGACGAAGCAAGTCAGTCTGTACCAAAATATCCTGAATATGACGGGAGACAGGGCCAGTCCGGCCGTGAGGGCGTTCATTGCCGCGTCGCATTTGGTATTCATCTTTGGAATCTACGACGCATTCCTGCACCAATTGGTCTGGCGAAGGCGAGCGCGAAAGCCCATTGTGGCCGGAAAACTCAGCCAATCGCCGGAATTGTTTGCCAAGACTACGCTTTTCAATCCAAGGCGGATCCCCAAGGTGCTGAAGCCCTACTATCCTCCACCACCGCTCAAATGGAGCCACACCCTTGCCGACCTGATTTCACTTCGCGGTGTAGTGGCCCACGCCGGAGGAAACCCTGCACTCTTGTCGGATGATGGCAGGAAGCTGTACAAGGAGACATTCGGGGGAACCATCCATGCAGGAGACGTTCTATTGACTCGCATACCTCATTCCGTGCAGGGGACAAGGAGAACTGTTGTTCCGCCACTCGGCACGACGCGTATTGACCTTGCCGAACGATGTCTCTTGGTTTTGGCGGAGTTTTACGACAATAAGCTCCTTCGCTGATTGCTCTTGGACCAGATCGACGTGCGCGGGGCAGTCGGGTGAAGCGGAGGAGAAGGCCCGTCGTCGTTGTCCTCGCCGGGCCAAACGGCGCGGGAAAATCGACCGTCGGGCCGAGGTTGTTGAAAGAAACGCTCCGGGTGGTGGAGTTCATTAACACCGATACCATCGCCTTGGGACTTTCCGCTTTCCGGCCCGAAGGGGCGGCCATCGAGGCAGGGAGGGTGATGTTACGCAGATTCGAGGAGCTTGCCCATAAACGGGAAAACTTTGCCGTCGAATCGACGCTCGCGGGGCGCACGCTCGCCCCTCGTCTGGCCGGGTTGAAGAAAAGGGGCTACAAGATTCACATCATTTTCATCCGGCTCGCGAGCGATGCACTCGCCATTGAAAGAGTCGCTGACCGTGTGAGGTCCGGGGGGCACAATATCCCCATAGACGTCATCCGACGACGGTACCGCCGAGGTCTCCGGAACTTCTTCCATTTCTACATGCCCCTTGCCGATGACTGGCGGCTATACGATAATTCTGGTCCAGTGGGTCCAAGGCTTGTGGCATTCGGAAGGAAGAAACTCAAGATCCACGTGATGGAGCCGGCTGTTTGGAGAATAGTGGAGGAAGGCGCGTCTTGAGCAGGAACAACGTTGATATTGACCGAATCTTTTCTGAGGGGAAGCTGATTGATAGGGCACTCCGGGATGGCGTGCGGGCCGCCATGATCCGGCACAAGCAATTGGGGCTGCCTGTCGTGGACTTTCAGGACGGGAAGATTGTGCTGGTCCCCCCGCAGAAGATCGACACCCTGCTTAGGGCGTCCAACGGCAGGAAGGTCAAACGCGCAACCCGCCACCGTCGCCGCAAGGCTCAGCCCGCGCCTCGCCGGTCGGCCAAACGGCGGTAATCCGCGAGGGGAGGCCCCGTGCCGGGGCAACACACCGAGAAAGCGTTCGAAACCGCCATCGAAGACTTCCTCGTCTCCGGGGGCGGGTACAGTAAGGGCGACAAGTCGGCGTACGATCCTGCGCGGAGCTTGTTCCCCCAAGAGGTCTTGGGATTCATCCGCGAGACTCAGCCCAAGGAATGGGAGTACCTCAAGAATCTCCAAAAAGAGAAAGCCGAAGAGATTCTTTTTGATGACCTCTGCCGCGCGCTCGACTCAAATCAGGAAGGCTGCCTCTCCGTGCTCCGGCACGGGTTCAAGTGCTTCGGAAAGCTGTTCCGCGTGGCGTATTTCTCTCCGGCCAGCGGTCTGAATCCGGAAATCCAGAAGCTCTACGATGCGAACCGGCTGACGATCACCCGTCAGGTCGTCTATTCAAGCCGGCACGGGAATTCAATTGATGTCGCGTTGGCGCTGAATGGGATTCCCGTCGCCACCGCCGAACTTAAGAATCCCATGACCGGCCAGAACTGGCGTCACGCCATCCACCAGTACAAGAGCGACCGAGATCCTGCCGATCTGATCCTTCAATTCAAGAAGCGGGCGCTGGTCCACTTTGCGGCGGACCCGGACGAGGTCTACATGACCACCCGCCTCGCGGGCGGCAATACCCACTTCCTGCCCCTCAACCGGGGCCATAACAACGGCGCGGGGAACCCGGAAAATCCCACGGGGTGGAAAACGGCCTACCTCTGGGAGGAAATCCTGGAGCGGCACAGCTTTCTGGATATTCTCGCGCGATTCGTCCATCTCCAGGTCGAAGAGAAGAAGCTGGGCGGGAAGACCGTCAAACGAGAGAGCATGATTTTCCCACGCTACCACCAGCTTGATTCGGTCCGGCGGCTGGTTGCGGACGTGCGCCGGGAGGGGGCGGGGACGAACTATCTTGTCCAGCATTCCGCGGGGAGCGGGAAGAGCAACTCCATTGCGTGGCTCGCCCATCGGCTGTCGAGCCTCTACAACGAGAAGGACGAGAAGGTGTTTGACTCGGTGGTGGTGGTGACGGATCGGGTTGTTCTGGACCAGCAGCTTCAGAACACGATCTATCAATTCGAGCACAAGCAGGGCGTCGTCCAGAAGATCGACGTCGATTCCGAACAGTTGGCGAAGGCGCTCTCCGCCGGAGTCCCCATCGTGATTACGACGCTTCAGAAGTTTCCTTTCGTGACCGAGAAGATCGGCGATCTCCCCAAACGGAAGTACGCCGTCATCATCGACGAAGCGCACAGCTCGCAGGGCGGGGAGACGGCGGCTGATCTGAAGGGTGTTCTCGGCGGCGCGGCCATCAGGGAGGAAGCGCAGAAGAAGAAGGAAGAAGAGGGGCTGACGGACTACGAGGAGGAGGTCTTGCGGACGATGGCCAAACGTGGTCGCCAGCCGAACATCAGCTTCTTCGCCTTCACGGCCACGCCCAAATACAAGACGCTCGAAGTCTTCGGTCGTCCAGGAGCGTACGGAAAGCCTCAGCCATTCCATCTCTACAGCATGCGCCAGGCCATCGAGGAACGCTTCATCCTGGACGTTCTCAAGCACTACACGACTTACCAGACCTACTACCGCCTTGTGAAATCCATCGAGGACGATCCCAAGGTGGACAAGCGCAAGGCAGCCCGCGCGCTTGCACGGTTTATGAGCCTGCACCCGCACAACATCGCCCAGAAGACGGAGGTTATGGTCGAGCATTTCCGCCATTTCACGATGCACAAGATCGGAGGCCGCGCGAAGGCCATGGTGGTCACGTCCAGCCGCCTCCATGCCGTGCGGTACAAATTGGAATTCGACAAGTACATCAAGGAAAAGGGCTACAGGGGCATCAAGACGCTCGTCGCTTTCTCCGGAAGGGTGATCGATCCGGATGTACGGGGGATGGAGTTCACCGAGGAGGGCATGAACATCGATGCCAAGGGGAATCGAATCCGTGAGAAGGAACTCCCGGAGCGGTTCGGGACGGATGAATATCAAGTGCTTCTCGTGGCGGAGAAGTTCCAGACCGGGTTCGACCAGCCGTTGCTGCACACCATGTACGTGGACAAGCGACTTGCGGGAATCCAGGCCGTTCAGACCCTATCGAGGCTGAATCGGACATGCCCCGGCAAGGAGGACACCTTCGTGCTGGACTTTGTGAACGACCCGAAGGAGATCCAGGATGCGTTTCAACCGTATTACGAGCAGACGCTTGTGGGGGAGCGCGCCGAGGCGAAGCAACTCTACGAACTTCAGGCCAAGCTGAACGCGCATCAAATCTATCACGCGGAGGAAGTCGAGGAGTTTTGCAAGGCGTTCTATCGTCCCGCGCGGGAGCAAACCCCCGCCGATCATGCCCGCATGAACGCGTGTCTCGATCCCGCCGTGGGACGATTCAAGGAACTCGAGGAGGACAAGCGGGAGGAGTTCCGGAAAACCTTGATCGCGTATCGGAACCTGTACGCGTTTCTGTCGCAGGTGATCCCGTTCCAGGATTCGGACTTGGAGAAGCTCTACACGTACATCCGATTCCTTCTGGCGAAGCTTCCGAGGGAGGATCGGGGTCCCGTCTACGACTTCGAGGATGAGGTGGCGCTCAAGTACTACCGGGTCCAGAAGATCGGCGAGGGTTCGATCAAGCTGGATGCGGGGAAGCAAGCGCCCATCTCCGGGCCGACGGAAGTCGGAACGGGAGTGGTCCGGGGAGTCCAGATCGAGCTGTCGAAATTGATCGACATCTTGAACGAGCGATTCGGGACGGAGTTTAAGCCGGGCGATCAACTATTCCTGGACTCGATCAAGGAGGACGCAGTGGGCAACTCCAATTTGAGGCAGGCGGCATTGGCTAACACGATGGAGAACTTCGGATACGTCTTCCTGAAGGCGCTCGAAGGATTGTTCATCGACCGGATGGAACAAAATGAGGAGATGACGGCGCGGTTCATGAACGACGGGGAGTTCAAGGAGGTGATCGGGAAACACCTCTTGAAGGAAGTCTACCAGCACATCCGGTCACAGGGATCGAAAGGGCAAGCGGAGGTCCTGCCATTCCGGCGCGTGACGCCCTCGGAGAAGGACAAGTACCGGACTTGCCTGCCGTTGGTGCCGCTTCAGGCCGCCGCGGGCGCATTCAGTGGATCGCAGGCGGTTTCGCCGCAGGATGGCGAGTGGGTGGAAATTGATTCGGGGCACAAGTTGAGGCTGGGCATGTTCGTGGCGCAGGTGAAAGGTCGTTCCATGGAGCCGCGCATCCCGGATGGCGCATACTGCCTGTTTCGCGCTCCTGTGGAGGGCTCCCGGCAGGGTCGGACTGTGCTGGCGCAGCATCGCGACATCCACGACCCCGATTCCGGCGGGCAGTACACCGTCAAACGGTATACCAGTCGCAAGGTGGCGGATGGCGCGGGTGGCTGGCGGCACGTCGAGATCGCCCTCCAGCCTGAGAACAAAGATTACGCCCCCATCATGCTGAAAGCCGACGACGAAGGTTCCATCTCCGTCATCGCCGAACTTTTGGAAGTGCTCAAGTAGGTTGGGCCGCTTTGAATTCGTCCAGTGGCGGCTCGTATTACGGAGAACCCGCGAGGCTCAGTTGTCCATGGATGGGGACCTGCGGGCCTTCCCCGTCAGACAAGGAGGTTCAAGCGGCCGTTCGAATCGAAGTCGGAGCGGAGTTTTTCAAAATCTTCCCGTGCGAGGGGATGGTACGTTGCGTCGTTGCGGCGGCGGAAATAGATGACCTCGGCGCGTTCAGGATGAAAATAGCCCGCCTTCAGCTCGCGCACGATGATCTTGTGGGTTTCGGTCAGAGGGAAAGTGTTCACAATTCGAATGAAGTCGGGGAACCATTTCCGATCCCGACCGTTGCGGCTGACTTCGCGTTCGCAATAGTCGAAAAAGGCCTGGGGATCGAAGGCCCGGCCGTCCTTGAGCTGAATCGCGGCCATGACCCATTCATCACTCACCGGATTGGGGACACCATAGGCGGCGGCTAGATACACGTCCGGGAAACCGCTCACGAGATCCACGACACAATCGGCGCTGAAGTTCTCGCCGTCTTTTCGAATCCAATCATCGGTCCGCCCGACAAAGTAGAGATAGCGATGGCCGTTGATCAGCCGGATCATTCCCAAGTCGCCGGATCGGTAGAGGCCATCGGAGAATTTCTTCTGCGTGGCGGCCTCATCCCCGTGATAGCCTTGGAAGAGTCCGGTAGGTGTACCCCCTCGCACGATCTCTCCCACCGCTTCCGCGTAGTTGAGTATATTTGCGCTCCCATCGAATTCAGCGGGGGGGCACGTTGCACCGCTCCCGTTTCGGATGAAGACGTTTTCGTCGGTAACCTCACCTACGCTGTCGATGGGGTCTCCTGGTCGGCAACACGTGGCGATTTCCGCCTCGGTGCTTCCGTACATCTCGTAGAAGTGTTCGAGTCCGAGCCATCGGATGAACTTGATGCGCTGCTTGCCGCTGGCGCCGGTTCCGAGGGCGAGGCGGAGCTTCCGGCGGGGATGGTCCCGCACCTCGCGGAGGATGCGGGATTCGTCGTCTCCGTATTTCTTTGCGATGGCTTCCAGGATGTATTGGACCGGCTGGCCGACGTAGTTCCAGTAGGTGGCGCCATGGTTGAATATGTCGTCCAGGTAGGCTGAAGCGGAGAACTTTTCCCGGAGAATGATCTTCGCCCCGACCGCATAGGCGGGCATCCAGTTCAGGTAATGCGCGTTGGAGTGGAAGAGCGGCATGCAGATGTAGCCGACGTCGTCAGGTTTGAGTCCGATCAGGTTGGCCGTGTAGGCCCCGATGGCGCGTAGCTTTCCGTGGCTGTTGAGGATCCCTTTGGGGAGGCCGGTTGTGCCGGAAGTATAGATCACCATCCAGGGAGTAGAAGCGTCGACTGGAACATCCGGCGGTTCTTCCGCCGCCGATCGGAGGCTGGATCGAAGGGAGGAAAACCTTGACTCAATCGTTCCGCCGGGGCCCGCGAGCAGGAGAGACTTGGCGGCGAGATCTGGGCTATTTGCTCTTGCCTTCTCAAGGACCGGCCGGTGAGTGTCGTCGGCCACGAGGATATCGGCGCCGCTTTTCTCGATGACGCGTGCGAGTGTATCGCCTCCGAGACCGGTGTTGATGGCGAAGAGTGTGCCACCCGAGAAAGCGGCTCCGCCGAAGAGATACAGGTAGTCGAGGCTATTGCGCATCAGCGCAGCCACCTGCGGTGGCTTCGAGGAGTCCCGCCGTGCGGCGAGGAGCATGTGGGCCCACAGGCAGGAGGTCCGGAGGTAGTCCGCGTAGGTTACGGTCTGATCTCCAATTTGCACCATGACGCGCCCCGCGGATTCGGGATCGGTCCCGCGCTGAATGACCAACTCATTAAAGGTGAAAGGAGAGACCTGCATGATCCACGATCGTACCATCCCTGTGGGGGAGAACCCAATCAAACCTTGCCAAAAGGCTTGTCACGAGGATGCCTTGGAGTACACTCCGTGCGAGGCAAGAAATGGCGCGAGCATTCGACGCGATCGTGATCGGGACCGGCATTGGCGGCCTCACGGCGGGTCTGTCCCTCCAACGCGCCGGACGAAGCGTCCTACTTCTCGAAGCCGGAAAGCAGTTCGGTGGGATGCTCAATCCGTTCGCGCGGAAGCACTATCATTTCGACGTGGGCATCCACTATGTGGGCGAGGCGGGTCCCGGCCAGACGATGCGCGGGGTACTCGATTCGCTCGGCCTTGAGGAGATTCGATTTCGTGAGATCAATCCCGACTGCATAGACCGGTATGTGTTCGATGGCTACGAGGCAAAGCTTGTGAAAGGCATCGACCGCTGGGGCGACCTCCTTGTGAAGGATTTCCCAAAGGAAGAAGTCGCGATCCGCCGGTTTCTGGATCTCATGAGGGGCTGCGAGACACTCTCGAAGGCCGCCATGAAACGGCCCACGCTGGCGGAGGCGGTCCGCGTGCTCAAGATGTCCGGAGACTTGATTCCCTTGTTCACTCGTCCGTACTCGGATCTTCTCGCCCGCTATTTCAAGGATCCGGTTCTGCGAAACGTGTTCGCGGGCCCGGGCGGCGACATCGGCGTGCCGCCCAGCCGCGCGAGCGCCATCACCTCCATTGTTCTCCTGACGCACTATCTGGGCGGCGCGTACTATCCCGTCGGCGGGAGCGGCGCCATGCGCGACGCCTATGTGACCGCACTGGAGAAACACGGAGCGGAGTTGAAGCGAAACGCGTTGGTTCGTCGGATCGAGGTCCTCGGCAAACACAAGTTCGCGGTCGAAACGGAGAAGGGAGAACGCTTCGAAGCGCGTTCGGTGATTTCGAACGTGGACGTGAAAAACACCGTCGAAATGATCCATGGGAAGAAACCGAGCTACCGAACGCGACGGAAAGCCAAGAGCATCCGCCCCAGCCTGGGATCGTTCTGCGTGTATGTGGCGACCGATCTCGATGTTTCGAAGTCCGGCGTCACCGACGCCAACATTTGGCACTACGGAACGAATGACATCGAGGCGCTCTATCAAACGGTCTATGACAATCGGATTCCGGAAAAGCCATTTTTTTTCCTCACCTCGCCCACGTTGAAGGACCCGGAGTCCGAGCGCGCGCCCGCGGGTCACCAGATCGTGGAGTTCATCACCTTTGCGCCCACGGAACCGTTCAAGCCGTGGTTCGAGAAGCCGGCCATGAAGCGGGGTCCGGCGTATGGCGCGATCAAGGAGGAGATCGCTGAGAAGGTCCTGGAGAGTGCCGAGCGGTATGTGCCGGGACTGCGTGATCACATCGTATTGAAGGAGAGCGCGACCCCGGCCACGGTCTGGCATTTTGTGCGCGGACGCGAAGGGGGCATCTACGGTCCCGAGCACAGTCCCGATCAGACGACGTTCCGCAGATTCACTACTCAAATAGGGATACCGGGGCTTTACCTCGCCGGCGCCAGCGTGCTCGGGGCGGGGATCATGCCGTGCCTGATCAGCGGGATGATGGCCTCGAAGGCTTGCATGAAGCATCTGGGGCGCCAAAAGGCCGGTGCATAACGTGAAAGACCGAAAGACGTCGCCGGAGGACTCGCGATCCACGATTGTCTCGCGCATCGCTCACGAGGCCTACCAGCATGCGCCACGGATTCTGCCCAAGGGCCCGTGGTGGAGATACCTCGAAAGCAACTTCAGCGAACGGCCGGAAGGGTTTGAGCTGAAATTCCGCGACCTGTGGCGTGTGGAAGCCACGGCCGCATCCGACGTCTTCATCCGTACTGCCGGCGCCTCGCTGATTGGAGCACTGGCCCTTCCCATCGGCTACCACCCCTTCAAGATCCGAGAGATGTTTCGAGATCGGGACTTTTATGAGTTGATGGCGGATAGCGGCGACCCGCAACAATTCTTTCACGAGCCTCCAAAGGACCACCCGATTCGGAGGGAAACGCCGCGGTGGCCGTACTTCCGTCCGGAAGGGGGGGTGTGCGAGGACCTCAGCTTTGAGAGTCCTTTCGAACCGGTGAATCCGCACCTTCGGAAGAGCTACCTCAGCATTGGGGAGAACCGGATCGCCCGCGCGAGGTATTGGAGACACAACGAAGGGCCGAGGCCGACGATCATCGCGGTGCACGGGTTTTTTGCCGACCCCTACTGGTTGAACGAGTGGTTCTTCGCCTTGCCGTGGTTCTATCGCAAAGGGTGCGACGTGCTGCTGTACACGCTGCCCTTCCACGGTCGAAGACAGTCAAAGTTTTCTCCTTTCAGCGGGCACGGTTTTTTTGCCTACGGGCTTTCCCATATGAACGAGGCTTTCGCGCATGCCGTGTACGATTTCCGGATCCTGATGAATTTTCTTGAGCGCGAGATGGGTGCGAAGAAGATCGGCGTGACAGGGGTGAGCCTGGGGGGATACACGTCGGCCATCCTGGCCTGTGCCGAACCGCGCCTCCAGTTCTCCGTTCCCAACGTGCCGGTGGTGAGCATTGCGGACCTCGTGTTGGAATGGGAACCGGTGGGGAAGGCCGTGCGGCTGATGCTCTTCGCGCTTCGGAGGTCGGTGAAGGACATCCGCCACATGCTGGCCGTGCACTGCCCTCTGACCTACCGCCCGGTGCTCCCCAAGAACCGGTTGATGATCATCGGCGGCGTGGGCGACCGGTTGGCCCCTCCCAAGCATTCGCGTCTCCTTTGGGACCATTGGGGCCGCTGCCGCATCCACTGGTACCCCGGCAGCCATCTGCTTCATCTCGACAAAGGCGACTACCTCCGCCAGATGGCGAAGTTCCTCACCGAGATCCGATTCTTGGAGCCTAGCCACCGTTGATGTGTGGGGAGCTCCTGAGCCGGAAGCCGGAGTTCCTTGACTGAAAGCCGTGGGGTAAGAACCTATCAGGGTTATTGAAGACTACCGCGGGGCGAGTGTCCGACTTACCGATGAACGCCTCAAACACATCCTCGGTCATCCCGAAATGGCCGGCATGGAGGGCGAAATTGGAGAAGTTCTCAAGGCACCGGAAAAGGTCCTTCAGTCAGCGACGGATGAGCACGCCCACTTGTTCTACCGGCATCTTGAACGGACGAACCTGGGCGGAAAGTGGCTATGCGTTGTGGTAAAGTATTCCGGTGATGACGCCTTCGTCTTGACGAGTTACTTGACCGACAAGCCGAAGAAAGGAGAGCAACTATGGCCCAAAAAGTGAAAATCTGGTTCGATCCGGAGGGGGATTACCTTGAGGTGCTTTTTTCGGACCGGCCGGGATTCATGCGTGCGACGCAGAACGACGCGGTCATGGAGAGGGTGGACAAGCAGGGCAACATTCTCGGTTTCTCGATCATGAAAGTCAGCCGCTTGAAAGGCGAAGCTCCCCTCGTTGCGAATCTCTCCGGCGGTCCGATGCACGATTCAAGACCTGTCCCTTAAGTTGTAACCATGCAAGGCTGGAGTTGAGACCTACTCGCCGATGATTTTGACGAGGACGCGTTTCTTGCGGCGGCCGTCGAACTCGGCATAGAAAATCTGCTCCCACGGGCCGCGGAGGCTGCTTCTGTAGAGCGAGGGATGCGGCTGTGGTAGGGTCGAGACGTGGATTTCGGCGTCCCGGATCAGCTGAAGGACATTCGCGCAGCCGTGCGGGATCTGTGCAAACAGTTCCCGGGGGAGTACTGGCGCGGTCTGGAACCGGACCGATACCCTGAAGCATTCGTTTCCGCTCTCACGAAACATGGCTGGCTCGCGGCCCTAATCCCACAGCCGTACGGCGGCGCCGGTCTGGGACTAACCGCCGCGAGTGTGATTCTCGAAGAGGTGAATGCATCCGGCTGCAACGCGGCGGCATGTCACGCCCAGATGTACATCATGGGCACACTGCTTCGTCACGGGAGCGAAGAACAGAAAAAGAAGTTCCTTCCGAAAATCGCCTCCGGTGAACTGAGACTCCAGGCGTTCGGTGTCACTGAACCCACCGTGGGTTCAGATACCACCAAAATCCAGACGACCGCGGAACGGACGGGCGCCGGCTATGTCATCCGGGGACAGAAGATCTGGACCTCCCGCGCGGAATATTCCGATCTCATGCTGCTCCTGGCACGAACGACGCCGCTCGACAAGGTGAAGAAGAAGACGGAAGGGCTTTCCACGTTTCTCATCGACATGAAAGCCGCGGGGAAGAAGATGACCATCAAGCCGATCAAGACGCTGATGAATCATTCCACTACGGAAATCTTTTTCGACGGAGTGGAAATCCCGGCGGACGCGTTGGTCGGCGAAGAAGGGAAAGGGTTCAAGTACATCCTGGACGGGATGAACGCCGAGCGGGTGCTCATTGCAGCTGAGTGCATCGGCGATGGACGGTGGTTCATCGAGAAGGCGGTCAAATATGCCTCGGAGCGGGTTGTCTTTGGCAAACCGATCGGAGCCAATCAAGGCGTGCAGTTCCCGATAGCGCGCGCGCATGCGGCCATCGAGTCGGCAGACCTCATGCGATACAAGGCGGCGTGGCTGTTCGAGAAGGGGCAACCGTGTGGGGCGGAGGCCAATACGGCGAAGCTTCTGGCATCTGAAGCCTCCTGGCAGGCCGCGAATGTCTGTCTCGATGCGCATGGGGGTTTCGGTTTTGCGCAGGAGTACGACGTGGAGCGGAAGTTCCGCGAGACACGGCTGTATTCGGTCGCGCCTATCTCGAACAATTTGATTCTGGCGTACTTGGGGGAGCATGTGCTCGGGCTTCCGCGTTCGTATTGAGGGATCGGGAGGCCAGGGGTCCATGAGATTGCTTCGCTGCACTCGCAATGACATTGGGGACGCCGGTCACAATCTTACTCGGCAGTCTTTATGAGCCGGCCGCTAGACGGGATTCGCGTCCTGGATCTGACAACCTCCATAGCGGGACCGTATTGCACTTTGATTCTGGGAGCGCTCGGCGCCGACGTGATCAAGATCGAGCACCCTGAGCGAGGCGACGACACGAGAAGTTGGGGACCCCCGTTCTGGAACGGCATCAGCGCGGCGTATCTCTCGATGAATGCGAACAAGAAATCACTGGCGGTGGATCTCAAGAAGCCATCGGGCCGGGACATCGTGCTGCGCCTTGCGGAGAAGGCCGACATCTTCGTACAGAACCTACGTCCCGGTGAAGTGGAGAGGCTTGGACTTGGATTTGATGTGGTGAAGAGTCGAAATAGCCGGGTGATCTACTGCTCGATCGGGGCCTACGGCGATCGCGGCCCGCTGAAAGACCAACCGGGGTACGATCCGCTGATGCAGGCTGCGGCGGGAATCATGAGCGTCACGGGTGAACCGGAGCGCCCACCGTCGCGAGCAGGGGTATCTGTGGTGGATCAAGGGACGGGGATGTGGGCCGTGATCGCCATCCTCTCGGCCCTCCGGGTACGGGACACCGCCGGAGCGCAGCACGTCAAGACTTCGCTTTACGAAGTGGCGGTCAATTGGCTCGCGTTTCAGATTGCGGGCTATTTGGGTACGGGAAACACGCCCAGACCCATGGGCTCGGCGCTGGGCTTGATCGCGCCCTACGAGGCGTTCCAAGCAGGTGATGGATGGCTCATGCTGGCTGCGGGGAACGATCGACAGTTCGCAGCCCTGTGCAGGTTGCTCGGAATGGAATCTTGGGTTTCCGACCCGCGGTTCAAATCGAACCCTGATCGGGTGGCCCATCGGGCCGTTTTGTCGGCATCCATAGCGGACAAGATTCGGGGTGAGGCCGTTCAGGTGTGGCTGGAACGTCTGCGTGGCGCCGGCGTTCCTGCCGCCCCGGTTCAGGACATCGCGCAGGTCGTGTCCCATCCCCAAACCGAAGCGACGGAAATCCTCAAGGCGCTGCCGCATCCCAAGATTCCAGAACAACGACTGGTCCGATTTCCTCTGGATCTGGGCGGGGTCTCCGTCGATCATGTATCTCCGGCGCCCTCGCTGGGAGAGGATTCGGCAGCCATTCTTGCGGCGGCCGGATATTCACCGGCTGAAACCCAACTTTTCATTTTGGAAGGGGTCGTTCGTGGAGATTCTTGAGCTTGACGGCCGCAGTTGGTTGCGCGAGTTCTTTCAGATCCAGTTGGAGGTCTACCGGAACGATGCGAATTTCGTGGCCCCGCTTAGAGTCGAACGAAAACACTTCTTCAACCCTGAGAAGAATCCCTTTTTCAAGCATGCCGAGTGCAGCTACATCGTGGCTCGGGAAGGAAATCGGCCCTTGGGGTGCCTGATCGCCTTCATCGACCGGGCCTTCGCAAACTTTCACAAGGAGGACACGGCCCACTTTGGGTTTTTCGAAACCACGAACGATCCCAAAGTCTCCGGCGCCCTCATAGGGGCAGCTCTCGATTTCGCAAAGAGGAAGGGAATGAAAACACTGAGGGGCCCGTTCAATTTCTCGACCAATCATGAGTGTGGACTCCTCGTTGACGGATTCGGTTCAACGCCCATGATTCTTATGACCTACAATCCCGCCTACTACGTAAAGCTGTTGGAGGCTGAAGGCTTGACCAAGGCGATGGATCTTCTGGCCTACCGGCTGGATGCGAAACCGCTGCCCCCTGCGCTTCGCTCCGGGGACGGCGAGGTGAATCGCCATGGGACCCTCGCGCCGCCCGAACCCTTGAAAGCGGTCGCGCAGAGTGTCGGGCAGAAGCAGGGCGTCCGTGTTCGCAATATGCGAAAACGGGAGTTCGACACCATCGTCGATTTCTTCGGCGAGGTGTACAACGACGCGTGGAGCAAGAACTGGGGATTTGTGCCGATGGACCGTGAAGAGTTCCGATTCGTCGCGTGGGGCCTGAAGTACTTTCTGGATGAGGACCTGTGCTACTGGCTTGAACTGGACGGCAAGCCGATCGGCCTTTCGATTACCATTCCCGATTACAATGTGCCCCTGCGCCCAATGCAGGGGAAGATCCTGCCCTTTGGGCTGCTGAAGTTCCTTGCGGCCCGAAAGCGGATAAATTCAGCCCGTGTGTTCGCCCTTGGTGTGAGGAAGGAGTTCCACGATCAAGCCTTTGCCTCATTGCTGTACCTCAAGACGTGGGAAGAAGTGTTGAAGCGCGGCTACGAATGGGTCGAGATGTCGTGGATTTTGGAATCCAACCCCCGCATGCGCCGCGCCATCGAGATGGCCGGCGGGAAGGTTTACAAGACCTATCGGGTATTCGAGCGAAAGGTCTGATTGCGCTTGGGAGGTCGCCCGGGGATCCCGTTTGTCGGGGTTGACGAATACACATTGAACTGGCATTCTATACACACGGGAAGGAGAGATGGCGATGCGGACGAATATCGTGATCGATGACAACTTGATGGCGCGAGCTCAGCGCGCGGCGGGACTCCCCACGAAGAGGGCTACCGTCGAAGCGGGTTTGCAGCTCCTTCTTCAGATCAAGGCACAAGAAGGCCTACGTCGGTTGAGAGGGAACATCCGCTGGATCGGCGACTTGAATCGGATGCGCAGGTCTCGTTCGGAGCGCTGATCCCGCTGGTTATCGTTGATACGACGGTCTGGATCGACTACTTCCGGGGAACGCCAACTCCTCACACACGGTGGCTTGACCTTGAACTTGGACGTCAGCGACTTGGGATTACCGACCTCATTTTATGTGAGGTGCTCCAAGGCATTCCGGACGATCGGACCTTCGATCGGGTGCGGGGGGAGTTGACTTCGCTCGAAGGGTTCGCGACGGGTGGGATGGATTTCGCGATGGAGGCCGTCAGAAACTACCGTCGGCTCCGTGCCCACGGGAAGACCGTGCGCAAGACGATGGACGTGTGGATTGCCACTTTCTGCATTCGTGAGGGACATTCACTCCTTCACAACGACCGTGATTTCGACGCGTTCGAGCGTTTTCTGGGCCTCTCCGTCATCCATCCCGACTAACGCCTACTGCGCGGCGGAGACCCCGATGGGGGCCGCTCCGGACTCCTGTCCTCACGCGGCACTACCCCATCCTTGGGGGGCGCATGTTACGCCGGTGCCGCCGAGGCCGCAGTAGCCCATGGGGTTCTTGGCGAGGTACTGCTGGTGGTAGTCCTCGGCGTAGTAGAACTGCGGTGCGGACAGAATCTCAGTGGTGATCGCCCCGTATCCGGCGGTCTTGAGCGCGCGCTGGAAATCGTCGCGTGAAGCTTCGGCGGGGCGCTTCTGCTCCGGCGAGTAGGCGTAGATTCCGGATCGGTACTGGGTACCGACATCATTGCCCTGACGCATGCCCTGGGTGGGATCGTGACTTTCCCAGAAGATTTTGAGGAGGTCGGTGTACCGAACCGCGGCGGGATCGAAAACGACTCGCACCACTTCCGCGTGGCCGGTCCGTCCGGAGCAGATTTCCTCGTAGGTGGGATTCGGGGTGTGACCTGCGGCGTATCCGACGGCAGTGGAATAGACGCCAGGAGCCGACCAATACTTTTTCTCGGCGCCCCAGAAACATCCCATGCCGAACATGGCCAACTCCTTGCCGGGAAACGGCGGCGAGAGGGGATTCCCGTTGACATAGTGACGGGAAGGCACGCGCATGGGTTCTGTCCTCCCCGGCAGGGCTTCATCCTTCGACGGCACTCGCAATTTGTTTGACTTGCCAAACATGGTGTTGCCTCCCTCGATGAATGGGTGAAGGTGCAGGGCCGAATGTTACTGGAGAAGTCCACAATGACGGGCGGGAGATTGCCACGTCATCCGCCTTCCGGCGGATTTGACTCGCGATGACCTCCGCCTCGGTCGTGGCTACAATCTTCGCGCGATGTCGCGGAAGTTGGGGAGAGAGTACTGGCCGGGAGCGGTGGGGGAGTCGAGGTAGGCGTAGGCCCAGCGGGAGCCGAAGAGGGGCGCGAGAAGACGCAGAGGCCGGGCGAGGTCGCCCATCGGAATGGCGACGAGGGGTGTCTTTCGGTTTTTCAAGGCGAAATTGAGGAGGCGGAGCGCGTCCTCCAACGAAGCCGCGTGACATGCGATTTTCACAACGTCGGCTTTGGCGGACTTGGCCTTCTTGAGCCACGAGATGAGCACCGAATCCGGGGGCGTCCTCTTGAAATCGTGAACCGAAACCACCAGCGTCTTCTTCCGCTGTGCGCAGAGGGCAGCGACTTTTCCGGCGATCAGAGAAGCCAGTTCAACGTCGATCCCTTCGACTTCCTCCGCCAGGCAGTCGAAGAGAAAATACCGCTGCTTGTCGTCCAGCGATTTCGATAGTGGTCCGCCCCCTTCCTTGTTGGAGCGAACCGTCAGCAGGAAGGGGCACGGAAGAACGGCCTTGAGTGATTGAACCATGCGAAGGTATTCCGGGAGCGGTTTCGGATCGAAATGGTCGAGCCGAACTTCCACGAGGTCCGGCCCCCATGAACGCCACGTGGGAAACATCTTCTCAGTGCCCTTCCCCGTGTACACCCCGGCCACAGGAAACTGGACATTGAACGTGAAGCGCCCTATCGTGGTGGCCATGCGGGAAAGGTTAGCACTACTCCGCCGCTTTTCGTAGGTCCGGTCTCAGGCGAACATGCAGAGCAAAATCAGTTTCAAGAACTCGAAGAACCAGTTGCTTTCGGGCGTGGTTCACGTGGGGAGCGAGGGGAAGAACCGGCCGTGGGTGATCTTGTGTCACGGCATGTTTTCCAGCAAGGAGGGGCGGAAAGCGAGGGCGCTGGCGGAGCGGTGCGAGGGGGCCGGATTGAACGCACTTCGGTTTGACTTCACTTCCTGCGGGGAGTCGGAGGGTGAACCGGGGCTGATCCTTTACGGCCAACAGGTGCGTGATGTTTCCTCCGCGGTCGATTTTCTCGAGGACGGGTATACCCCTTCGAGGTTGAGTTTGGTCGGTTCCAGCATGGGTGCCGCCACGGCGATCCTCCATGCGGCTCGGAGACCCTACAAGCTCGCCTGTGTCGTCCTCATCGCCTCGCCATCCAGCACGTTGCAGTATGTAAACGACTTCATGTCCGAGGATCAGGTTCGGGAATGGAAGAAGACCGGGATGTGGGAGTCCGGCGCGAACCGTGTGCGTTACGAATTCGCGGATGATGCGCGGCCATTCAATATTCTGGAGTCGGCCCGCCTTCTCCATCTCCCCACGCTGGTCCTCCACGGGAGCGGCGACGAGCTTGTTCCGCTGAAGTGCGCCCAGGAGATCTATGCCGCGCTGCCGAAGACGCGCAGTCTGACCATTCTGAACAAGGCGGACCACCAGTTCACGAAGGAGGAAGATCGTGAAAGGGTGGTGAAGCTGACCGTGGAATGGTGCCGGACGTTCGGGGCGTAGTCGGTTGTTCTGCAAATGATTGTAGAGATTGCTTCAGTCCGGGCCAGGATGCCCGTCCTTCGCAATGACGCTTGCTGGGAGTCGTTGCGAGCGAAGCCCCGCTTAGCGGGGCGAAGCGAAGCAACCTCGATCCCTGATACTCCGCCGACTCTTTTTCTTCGGAGCGTTTACTCGATGACGAATTCGGTGAAGTAGACTTTCTTGAGACCGCGGGGCGGGAGCGTGTTCCGGATCGCCTCGAAGATGGCGTAGCGCAAGTCATCGCGGGCGAAGGAGTTGAGGAGGTCGTTGGAAGATCGGTCGGCCAGGATCAGAATGATGTAGTCCTGGTATTCGTGCATGCGCCCCTCGGCTTCCCTCCGGGTTTCCGGGGAATCCAGATCGAGTACAACCACCAGTCTCAGCTTCTGACGGTCCGTCAGCGTGCCGGTGGTCGGAGGCAGGGTGAGGATCGTGGGGGCGTTCGTGGCGGCCGCTTCCGGGGCCTCGATTCCGCTCGGAACGAGGGCGGCCGCCGCTCCAAGCGGCACCTCTGCGGACTTCGTCGAGGCCGCCGATTTTTCAGGCGGTGTTCCCGGTTTCTTGCAGGAAGGTGCAAGGAGGAGCGCGGCAAGCGCGGCCACCGACCAGATTTTCATGAGCGGGCAATCTCCATCAATGAGGAGGGTATGGGGCAACGCTCGCATCCGTCAAGCCCTTTCGAGCAGAAATCTTCGTAGATGCGGTGGAGCCCCTGCTGGAAGCGGGCCGAACGGAGCAAGGGATTTCCTTTGGCTGCCGGAGTCCGGAGGGAACGCCCCCCTCGGGTGAGCGAACTTCCGAACATCCGCCTTACTGCGGCCCTCTCGATGCGGTTCTCCGGAAGGCGCGGTGTGACTTCAAAAAGGGCATGCGCGGCCTTCTCGCGCTCGATCGAATTCTCATGGCGCGCCCAAGCCGAGGCGAACGGGAGCAGAAAATTCAGAAGGAGAATGTCCCGCGTATCGGCTCCGATTCGAGGAGCCGAAATCCCATGGCGACTCACACTCTGAAGGAGGGCGCACTTGGCCGGGCGAGGGATAAGCATCCCGAGTCCTTCCCGAAGGCGCTGAAGGCCCTTCCGAGGCGATTCGGCGGGATCGAGGGCTCGGATCATCTGTTCGAGAACCAGCCAACCCCGATCCAGAAACAGCGTAAGGAGCGTGTGCGTGATGAAGGCCACGCGGCGAGGATGGGAAAGGCTGGGTCGGGCGCTTCGGCGGGGGGATCCATCCAATCCGGAACGAAGGGCTCCCATCAGAAGTCTCTCCGTGCGCTCCTCCGCCGGGAGGGGACCGCCCTCCATAAGGGCGCGGAGACCGACATTTCGACATGCGAGGGCGGCGTGCAGGTAGGTTTCGCGAAAACCGCCGAAGCCCCAGTTCTCCACCCATGAGCAGACGAAGGCTTCGGAGAGGGAAGCCGACTCGCCAATCCAGCGTTGCGCGCGGCGGATTTTCGTCTCGAACCGCGCATCGGCGGCCTTCGAGATCCAATCCATCATCTTTTTCCGGGCAGGGCCCGCGTCGGCGATGTGCGGGTGGCAGAAACCCAAAGCCGAAGGGGAACGCCCCGGATAGTGCTCGGGATCGATTTCTCCCACAAGATCTTCAAGAGGTCGTACCAGACATTCCTCCAGTATGGCTTGCGGGATCGCCTTGTCCGAAAAATTGCGCGGCGGGGAAGAGCCGGATCCCCTCCATAGGGCCGCGTGCAGCACAACGCCGTTGTAGGCCTTGTCGGCCCCGTGACCGTGGGTCTTCCAGTCGCCTGCCCGGAGGTGCAACTCCACATCGCCCGTAACCTGTCGCTCACCGATCCTCAGCCGCGCCTGGGTGAAGTCCGGTCCCGGACCGACGTTCCAGAATCCGGGAAACTCGACCACGATGCGATCACCGCCCTCGGAGGCGAGGAGCCGTGGGATGAAGAGCTGGTCGTACCAGAGGCACCGAAGAAAACTTTCAGAGACGGGGGGCCGCGCTTCTCCGGTCCGTGACGTCTCGCGGAGCTCGGATGGCTGGGGCGCGTAGCGGTGGACCCACTCTTCGTACTCTGCGGCGTAGTTGACCTGGGAGTGGGGGGCCATCAGCGGTCCGTTTTCGACTTACCCCTTCTCTTGCCTTTCCGGGCTTCCAGCTCCTTCAAGATGTCCTCGATGCCGACGTTTTCCGCGGCCATGAGCACAAGGATGTGGAACCAGAGGTCGGCCAATTCGGAAATCAGCCTCCTCCTACGCCGCGTGAGCGAGGCCAGGGCGGTTTCAAAAGCCTCCTCGCCGATTTTCTTGAGAATTTCCACGCGGCCTTTCCTGATGAGCGATGCCACGTAGGACCCTTCAGGCAGGGTGCGCTTACGGGCCTCGATGACGTTCGTCAATTCAATAAGAGTGTCGAACCTACCTCGCTTCATCGAGCCTCCTCATCACGTATCGGGCCGTCATATTTCTGGCGTTCAGCTCCAGTGCGCTCCGTGCCAGTTGCACGGCCTGAGTGGTCTTCCCCGCCTCCAGAAGAGACAGAGACGCCATGGCCAGAAGCTCATCGTTGGATCTCTTCATCCCACCGGCTTCCTGTACGGCGCGGAGAAAATACGTGGCCGCCGCATCGTGCTCGCCGTACCGCCATGCGATTTCCGCCAACCGTCTCCAGTTCGGCAAGCGATCGGTGGCCAGCCGTGGTATGGCGGCTGCCACTTGGTTGAGCGCTTCTACCATCGATCCTCGCTGGGTCCATGATACGGCGTTTTCGGCTTCTTTGAACAGCATCTCAATGAACGTCTGGACCAGCCAGCGGTCTTTCCAGTCTTCGGGGGACGCCTTCAGGTGCTTGCGGAGGATCTCCATTGCCTTCTCCGGACGGTTGATGGCGTTGTAGAAGCCGATGCGGTACCGATCCTGCGCGTAGTTGGGGTGGGGGGAAAGCTCCTCCATGGTCCGCATGAGCACGGAGGCGATCTGCCCGGTTTCCGCGCCTCGTGATAGGTAGTACTGGAGGATCGAGGTCAGGTCGCTTTCCCTCAGTGGATGTTGTTGAGTGTAACGGGCGAGGAAGAGGCCGCTCCGATCGAGTGATCGCATCCGGGCATCATGATTCCGAAGGGCCGTCGAGGTGGCCCCGGAGTAGAAGTTGCGCGCCGCAGCGTAGTCGAGAAGCGGGGCGTCGTCCGTGTGCACCGGCCGGTCGCCCGAAACGAGGAATCGAAACGCTTCTTCCGGAAGGGCTTGGAGGGCGAGGAGCGTTGCCGGTTCGGTCACCTGAATGCGACCGAGGTCTTCGCGAATGGCGGCGTTGTCGAATTGGGCGCGAAGGTGGTCGAAGTCCATCCCGATCGAGCGATTTGATCCGATAAGCAGAAGGTCGGTGGCCAGGGTGTTCCATACCGTTACATGGGGGAACACCGATCCGAAGGTGTTCAGGATGATGGAGAGAGTCGGGTCGTCCATTTCGTACAGGTGGAACCATTGCACCATCAATCCGCCCGACCGCAGATGATCTCGGGCGGACTCGAAGAATTCCTTTGAGAAGAGGCCGGCCACACCCGCCATCCACGGATTGGACGGCTCGCTGATGATGAGGTCGAACCGACCGGGAGAAAGCTTCAGGTATGTCTTGGCGTCCTCGACGTGGACGTGAAACCGGGGATTCGAGTGCACGAATCGGTTGTGCTGTTCGAAGCCGCGGGAAGCCTCCACCACGGCGGGAGAGATCTCAACCTGATGCACCGAGGTTCCCGGATACAGGAGGACCGAGGAGGCGGTGATCCCGCTTCCCATTCCCACGACCAGGACGTCCTCGGTGCGGGGCTTGATGAGCATCGGGATGTGCGCGCTAAGGAGTTCAGTCGGTAGATCGGCATAGGAGGAGGCGTCGGTCTTGGCGCCCACCTTCAGACTGATCTCTCCATTCAAATCCCGGACGAGGGAGACGGAGCCGTTCGAGTCGTCCTTCAAGTACAGGACTTGACCGGCCCGGACGCTTTCTTCCCGCCATTTGTTCACGGGCAGAGGCGGCGGTGCGCCGCGGAACCGGTATGGCCCGGACTGCAAGGCCATGGGACTCCAGTGGACAGCCCTCATTCCCAGAGGGACCACCACGAGAACGACGGCGCCCCCGGCCGCGAACGGGAGCGTAAAACGCGAAATCGCGCTCGCCCAAAGGAGCAGGCCGGCGCCCAAATTGAGGGCAATCACCACTTCAACGGCCGGTTCGATGCCGAGCCACGGGATGAAGAGAAGAGCAGCGACCAATGCCCCGGAGAGATTGCCCGCCGTATTCCAAAACAGGACATTGCCGACCCGCCTGCCGAGCGATTCGGGCGCGCGGGCGGTTGCCGAGGCGGCCAGGGGGAACGTCATCCCAATCAGTACGGTGGGCACGAACATCACAGCGACCAGTCCGATGAAGGTCAAACCGTTGTACAACCAGAAACTGGGGGCGCCCGGCTGAAGCAGCATACGGAGCTTGGCAAAATAGAACGGGAGATCTTGAAACAAAGGGTAGAGGAGGAGCAGGCTGGCGCCGATTCCGAATTCAGCGATCATGAAAACACGCAGAGGATCCATCTTTCGCAGTGCCGGAGCCCCGACCGCCAGGCTGCCCAGCGCGATGCCGAGGATGAACGTGGCCAGCATGATCGAAAACGCGTAGACGGAAGACCCGAGCGAAAGCCCGATGATTCTGGCCCAGAGCACTTCGAGCGCGAAGGACGCGAAGCCCGAGATGAAGATGCCCGCCAGTGCGACGGCCTGCCGGCCCGTGCCGTAGTCGGGTTCGCTGGACGGTTCCGGGGGGGGGGGAGGTGTTCTGCGGACCGCTCCCACAATCGTCCTCCTGAAGCCCATGACGAGGAGGCCGACCGCGATATTGGCAAAGGAGCCGACATGCATCGAAAGGCTCAAGCCGATCGTTTCAATGAGTACGAATCCGGCCAGGAGGGTTCCGGCCACGGCTCCAATCGTATTGGCCGCGTTCAACCAACCGGCGGTCTTTCCCACCGCTGTGCCGGCCGGCCGGCACAGGCGGACAAGCACCGGGATCGTTCCGCCCATGAGGAACGTCGGGATCAGCATGGTGAGGATTGAGAACGCCGCCTTGAGAAGCGTCACGGCGCCCGGCCATTCTTCGTACCATCGTTCTCCGATGATCGTGTAGGCGGTGCCTAGTCGTGTGAATATTTCAGGATAGAGACCGCAGTAGAAGCCGATGAGGATCTCGATCCACGCGTAGACCGTCAGGAGGTCGTACGTATTGGCCGGTGCGGCCTTGGACCCCAGCCGATCCGCCCATCGCCCGAGCGTGGCACTGCCCAGCGCGATGCCGCCCATGAACACGGAGAGCACGATGGCCTGTGCATGACTGGTGTGGCCGAGATACAGATACAGAAATCGCGCCCACAGAGTTTCGTAGAGCAAGCCGGCGAATCCCGAGAGCAAAAGGCAGAAGCAGAGGAGGGGAAAAACGAAGTAAGGCATGGGGCGATTGTAGGCACGGCAGGCATGCAGTGCAACCGGATGGAATGGATGAGAGATGTGGACTGCGCGAGTCCTTCAATTTTACTTTACTGGAGGGGGGCGCTATCGTGAATTCGGTATGACCGCACCGGCCAATCGCCTGATTCATGAATCGAGTCCCTACCTCCTCCAGCACGCCCACAACCCGGTGGATTGGTACCCGTGGGGCGACGAAGCCTTCCGCACTGCACGCGAACAGAACAAGCCGATCTTTCTCTCGATCGGCTACAGCGCATGCCATTGGTGCCACGTCATGGAGCACGAATCGTTTGAGAGCGAGGACGTCGCCCGTGTGATGAACGAACTCTTCGTGAACATCAAAGTGGACCGCGAGGAGCGGCCCGATGTGGACGAGGTGTACATGAACGCCGTTCAGCTCATGACGGGGCATGGGGGCTGGCCGATGAGCCTGTTTCTTACGCCGGAACTGGAGCCCTTTTTTGGCGGCACCTATTTCCCCCCGGAGGATCGCCATCCGATGCCGGGATTCAAACGCGTGCTAGTGGCGGCCGCGCATGCGTATCGCGACAACCCATCGGGCGTGAAGGAAACGATCCGCCAATTGCGTGAGCAACTCACCTCCATGGGGCAGGCCCAGGATAAGAACGCCGTGGTCGGCGAGCCGGCGTTGTACGAGGCGGGCCGCCAGATCCTGGCGCAGCACGACGACCGGTACGGCGGCTTCGGGCGAGCGCCCAAATTTCCGCATCCCGATGCCCTGACGTTCCTGCTTCGACTGTTCCATGCGACCGGTGAAAAGCGGTTCCTCGATTCCACCCTCCACACCCTCAAGATGATGGCCTCGGGGGGGATCTACGACCAGTTGGGGGGCGGGTTCCATCGGTACTCCACCGACGAACACTGGCTGGTGCCGCACTTCGAGAAGATGTTGTACGACAACGCGCTTCTTCCAAGAGTCTACCTCGCCGCCTGGCAGATAACGGGCGAAGGCACTTTCCGTCGAGTCGCGGAAGAGACACTCGAATACCTCTTGCGGGAGATGAGGCATCCCGAGGGAGGATTTTTCTCGACGCAGGATGCGGACAGCGAAGGGGAAGAGGGAAAATACTTTGTTTGGAGCGTTGCCGAGATTCAACGGCTCATGGGGCCCGAGAAGTCCGCCCTATTCTGCCGTTTCTACGGAGCCACGGACGTGGGAAATTTCGAAGGGGGGAATATCCTCCACAGGTTACTGACGGAGGAACAGCTTGCCAAGCTTCACGGGGCTTCCGAGGATGTGGTGAGGGAGGTTTTGATGGAGGGACGCCGGGTCCTTCTCCAAGAGCGGACCCATCGAGTCCCGCCTGGACGCGACGAGAAAATAATTCTCTCATGGAACGGCCTCATGCTTTCGCTTCTGGCCGACGGGGCGCGGGTCCTTGGTGATCCCCGGTGGCGGGAGGCCGCGAAGGCGCTCGTGCGATTCGTTCATGAGCGCCTGCGATCGGGAGGCGACTACTTCCACACGACCAAGGATGGCGAAGCGAAGCTACCCGCCTTCTTGGATGATCATGCAACCTGGGCGGAGGGGCTGATCGATCTGTACGAAGCGACTCTCGACTCCTCGTACCTGGAAGAAGCCCAGGAGGTGGCCGAATCGGTGCTCATTCGGTTTCTTGATCGCCAAGACGGAGGTTTTTTCACCAGTGCGGTGGAGCACGCCACACCCCTCCTGCGAACGAAGCCGATGTACGATGGAGCCGTCCCTTCCGGGAATGCTGTTATGGCGGGCGTGTTGCTTCGTCTTCATCACTATTTCGGGAATCCCGCCTATCTTTCCGAGGCCGAACGGACATTGAGCCTCCTCGCGCCGGGCGCCCACCGATATCCGCTCGGGCACGGTCGATCGCTTTGCAGCATGGATTTCCACATTCGGAAGCCCTGCGAGATCCATCTGGTGGCGGACGGAAAGGATGCCGGCCTTGCGCCCCTTCTCAGGGTGATCCGCCAGGGATTCCTCCCCAACCTGACGCTTCGGGTGGTGACGGGCTCAGTCGGGTCGGACGCTCCGGAGGCCATACGGGGCAAGAAGGCCATCGACGGGAAGGCCACGGCGTATGTCTGCCACGGATTCACCTGCTCCCCGCCCGCTACCTCTCCGGAGCAGCTCGCGGACCTGCTGGCGCCGTCATACTTGCGTTCGACCGGAGCCGATGCGAATATGACGCGATGAGTCAACTCAGGGCTTGGCACCGTGCGCCGGGTGCAGAGCCGCGCACCGCTCCATTTTTCAAGAAACTCAACGCCTTCATCCTTCGCGACGGAGAATTCAGCCTCTCCACCTTCGTGGATCTCGTGGCGGACGTGTATGGGGAGCGGACGGTCCTATTTCTGGAAGGACCATCGGCCTGTTTTTCGGCCAAGACGCTGTCCTACAACGAGGCGCGGAGATTCGTGGAGCGCGCAGCGGGGGCCTTGGCCGGGCGCGGCGTGAAGAAAGGCGACCGTGTGGTCCTCTTCATGGGCAACTCCGTCGAACTGGGGCTCCTGGCCTTCGCCGTCATGCGCCTGGGCGCTGTGGTCATCCCCGTCAACGCTCAGTATCGAAGCGCTGAAGTGGATTACATCATCACACACAGTCGGGCCGGCACCGTGATTACGGATGCGACCACCCGCTCAAGCGTCTCGCCCGGTGCGCCCGGTTTGACCGCCGTCCGGAATTGGCTGGACCTTGATCCGAAGGCGCCTTCGCCGTTCGAATCTCTCTCCTCACTCCTGGCCGCGGCCGCTCCGGCGCCCCCCGCACCCCTCGCGGACGATGATCCCGTGGGCATTTTCTACACATCCGGCACGACGGGGCATCCCAAAGGGGCGGTGCTGACCAACAAGGGCTTCATGTTCCACATCCGCCGGAGCCTCCGGATGGGTACGCTGATTCCGAAGCGCAACATCCATGCGATCCTCCATGCCCTTCCGCTCACCCACATCATGGGATTCTTGGTCTTCATGGCCTTTTTCTGCTCGGGCAGTCCGATAGTGTTCCTGGGTGGATTTGAAGCCGGAAAGGCGATCGAGGCGATCGAGCGATACGGGATCACCCTGTTCGTCGGCGTCCCCGCGATGTACGGGATGATCCTTCAGGAAAAAATCCCCAACGGCGCTCTCCAAACCATGCGGGTCATGGTCTCGGCGGCGGATGTTCTCCCACCGGAGTGGGCCGAGCGGATTCGCCAACTGGCCTCCCGACCTTTCCTCGGACTGTTCCGCAAGAGGCCGATCTTCGCCGAGTTCTACGGTCAGGTGGAGACGACCGGTGTCACGTGCGCCAAGTTGAGCCTTCCGTTCGTAAAGTACGATGCGGGATGCGTCGGCCGGCGGATGCCGGGGGTCGAGGTCAAGATCATCGGGGCGGACGGGAAGGAAGTGAGGAAAGGCGAAGTGGGAGAGGTCGTCGTGAAGGGCGACAATGTGCTCCAAGGCTATTGGGGCTCGGCGGAGCAAAAAGATGTGTTCACGGCGGACGGATGGTTCCGAACGGGCGATCTGGCGAAGAAGGGAAGTCTTGGGTTTTTCTATTTTGTGGATCGGGAAAAAGACATGATCAAGAGCGGAGGCTATTCGATCTTCACGCGCGAGGTGGAGGAGTTGCTCATGAGTCACCCTCAGATCCTGGAGGCGAGCGTTTTCGGGATTCCCCATGCGGTTAAGAAAGAAATCCCGGTGGCTGCCGTGAGGCTCAAGCCCGGCGAATCCGTCGCGGGAGAAGAGATTGTCGAATGGGCGAAGCAGCATATCGCGCCGTACAAGTCTCCGCGGAAGGTGGTTGTCGTCGATGATTTTCCCAGGGGATCGACGCAGAAAATTCTGAAGAAGGAACTGAAACGTCTGTATGCGCACCTGGGTGAGGCGCTGCGGGAAGAGGCGGCGGCAAAGGCGTCGTGACGGACAGCTATCTCGCCACCCATCCGCGCCTTCGCCTCCTGACCGTGGCCGGCGTCCTCGTCCGGATGTATGCCCGGACGTGGGGAATCCGGCCGCTCAAGCCCGCTCTCGGGCGCGACCGCTATTGGGAGGTCAAGAAAGGCGTGGCGCGGCGCAACGGACGGATGCTGTACAAAAACATCCTTCGACTCAAGGGACTGTTCATCAAGGTGGGACAGTTTTTATCGGTGAGAGTCGATCTGCTGCCCAAGGCCTATACACGCGAACTGACCAAGTTGCAGGATCAAGTGCCGGCGGCGGACTACGCGCAGATCCGCCGACGCGTTGAGGCCGAATTGAAGCAGCCCATCGAGAAGGCCTTCAGGGAGTTCCGGCCCGTTCCCATCGCCGCCGCCTCGCTGGGGCAGGTGCATGAAGCCTGGCTGCACGATGGGACGCGCGTGGCCGTCAAGGTGCAGTACCCGGGCATCGAGGATGTGGTGAACTGCGACCTCGAAATCCTCCGACTGATCATGAAATGGTACGCCATGTTCCGGAGGGAATTTCAGAGTACATTCCTCCTCGAGGAATTTCGTCAGCATGTTTCGCGGGAACTGGACTATGTACAGGAGGGGAAGAGCGCGGAGCGCGTGGCGCGGAATTTCGGAGACGACTCGCGCGTGGTGGTGCCCAAGGTCATCTGGTCCCACACGACCCTGAAGGTTCTCACGCTGGAGTTCATCGAGGGGATCAAGATTACGGACAGGGATCGGATCCTGGCGGCCGGATACGAAATGGCCGATATTTCAAAGCTCCTGATGGACTGCTACTTCCGCCAGATCTTCCGCGATGGATTCTTTCACGCCGACGCCCATCCCGGCAACCTTTTCATCGTGCCGGGGCCGAAACTCGCACTTCTGGATTTCGGCCTCTCGAAAGAAATGGACCCCAAGTTCCTGCCGAATTTCATCGGGTTGGCCGCCGCCATCTACGGGAAGGATCCGAAACAGGCGTCGGAATGCTTCCGTGAACTGGGGCTGCGGGTCCTGAATCAGAAAGAAGATACCTTTCTGGAATTCTCGGAGTTCATCATCAAGAACATGGATGACGTGATTTACAAGAACCCCAAAAAAATCGACTACCAGAGCATCATGGATCAGGTGCTGGAGATGGTTCGGACGCATCCCGTAGTGAACATCCCGAGTGATTTCGTACTTCTCGGACGACTCCTGGGCCAGCTCTCCGGCATCGGGCGCCAGCTTGGGGTGAGCGTGAACATGCAGGAAGTCCTCCTCCCTCATCTGGCCGGCGCGCGGTAACCGCAGTACCATGTTGCTGAAGTCTTTGAGCAGATATGGAATCCGTTTCCAGTGTTGGCAACATGGTACATACGCCCCGCCGCCATGCAGAGTGTCGAAATGAGAGCGGGGCTACCGTACCGCGCGCCAGCGTGTAATTGCTCAATCAACTCCTCAACGCGGTACTAGACTTGGCAACCCTGATCGGCGTCGGCTCCAACGTAATCTTCACCGGTTTCATGGGGGCCGGGAAGACCACTGTGGGAGGCATCGTGGCCGCGCGGTTGGGGCGGGCTTTCCACGACGTTGACGTCCTCATCGAAAAGGATTCCGGGATGAGTATCAACGACATTTTCGACCGACGGGGCGAGGCTTTTTTCCGGGACGAGGAAACCCGCATGCTCACCCGGTTGGAATCAGCGGAGCAGGCCGTGATGGCCACGGGAGGCGGGATCGTCCTGCGCGAGGAAAACTGGGCGATCATGAGGCGGATGGGAAAAGTGGTGTCCTTGCTCGCGTCGGCCGACGTGCTCTATGAGCGCGTGAAAGACCTTGCCCATCGGCCCCTCTTGAAAGTGGTCCACCCCAAGGATGAATTGGTCCGGTTGCTCGGCCTCCGGGCGCCGCTCTATCGGAAGGCGGATCTGTTGATCGATACGGATCGGCGCACCCCCGAGGATGTGGCCGCCACCGTGCTGCGCGAACTGGGTCTTCTGCCGAAATCCTGAAAACGAAATCTTTATTTAGGCGTGCGGGAGATCGAACCCCTCATGACGATGGGACGTCTTCTTCAATCGCTCGGAACTGCCCCAATGCGGATTCGAGGTCATCGGCGATCTCGGCAGCGATGACGCCCGGGGAGGGAAGATTCGCCCACTCTTCGAGAGATTCGTCCTTCAGCCAGAAGATGTCGAGGTTGGCCTTGTCCCGCTTGATGAGTTCGTCGTAGGAGAAGGACTTGAACCGTTCGCTCTCCTTGCGTTGGTGACGGTTCTTCGGGTTGAAGCAGCGAACGAAATCGTTCAAGTCCTCGCGTTTGAGCGGGTTCTCCTTGAGCGTGAAGTGCATGTTCGTCCGGAGATCGTGGATCCAGAGCTTTTGCGTCCAGGGCTTTTCGCCGGCAGGTTTTCGGTCGAAGAACAGGACGTTCGCCTTCACGCCTTGCGCGTAGAAAACCCCGGTGGGCAGACGCAGCAGGGTGTGAACGTCCGCCTGATGAAGGAGCTTCCGGCGAATCGTTTCCCCGGCGCCGCCTTCGAAGAGGACGTTGTCGGGGACAACAATCGCCGCCCTGCCGTGCTGTTGGAGCAAGGTGAACACGTGCTGGAGGAAATTGAGCTGTTTGTTGCTCGTTGTCGCCCAGAAATCGTCCCGATGGATGGTCAGGCTTTCGCGCTCGGCGCGCCCCTCGTCGTTCACAATGGTTACGCTGCTCTTTTTCCCGAAGGGCGGATTCGTTAGGACCATTTCGTAGTGGCGTCCGCCCTGGTCCGCCAGGGCATCCCGGACATCGATGGGAACCTTGTCCGCGCCATTCCCGCCGATGCCGTGAAGGAGCAGGTTCATGCAACAGAGCCGGGCGACGCCGTCAACCAGTTCAAGGCCGTAAAGCGTCCCGCTCTTGAGGCGTTTCTTCTGTTCGCGGTCCAACGTGTGGTGCTTGGCGATGTAGTCGTGGGCGGCGAGGAGGAACCCGCCCGTTCCGCACGCGGGGTCGCAGACGGTCATGCCCGGTTCAGGCCGCATCACCTCCACGAGGGCGGCGATGAGCGGACGCGGCGTGAAGTACTGGCCGGCGCCGCCTTTCACGTCCTCGGCGTTTTTCTGGAGCAGGCCCTCGTAGGCGTCGCCCTTCACGTCGGCGGATAGGGACGACCAATTTTCCTTGTCAATCAGGTCCACGATGAGTCGCCTGAGTTTTGCGGGGTCCTGAATCTTGTTCTGGGCCTTTCGGAAAACGAGTCCGAGCATGCCCTTTTCTTTTCCGAGCGATTCCAAGACGCGCCGGTAATGCGTTTCGAGTTCTTCGCCGTCGCGGGCCAATAGACTCGGCCAGTCGGAACCTTTCGGAACGGGTGAGGGCTTGTTGAGCGGAGGTCGCGTCTGCTCGTCCGCCATCTTGAGGAAGAGAAGGAACGTCAGTTGCTCGACGTAATCGCCGTACGACAGCCCATCATCCCGAAGGATGTTGCAATAGTTCCAGAGCTTCTGGACGAGTTGTTGGGAATGTTCGGCCATATCTACAGTGGTCCCAGACATCTGTTCGGATTCATGCCAGCGTGTATCGTCCGGATTTTCTTGTTCCGCTGCGTTCTACCAGCTTCGCATCAATAAGCGGCGTAAGCAGATCCAGTGCCCCTTGTTTCGAGATCTTCAAGGCTTTCCAGATTTCAGCGGGCCTCATACCGCCACGGTCGCGAAGCAATTCGAGCAACTGTTCCTGTTTCGGTCTGAGCAGGAGCTTCTCTCCATGACATCCGGTAGACCATTCCCGGATTCGGCCCCAAACGTTTTCCAAGGTCACATGGACACCCTCGGCGGTATATTCGAGCCAGCTCGTCAGATTGCCGTCTGCCCGCTTGGGCTCGTCCAGGGCTTCGTAATATCGGTGCCGGTCGTTCCAATAGAACTCATCAACCGAGAAAATATGCTGCGTGTCGAAGCCTCGTCGGTACAGTTCCCACAAAGCCAGAATTCGGCCGGTCCGTCCGTTTCCATCGGCGAACGGGTGTATGTCCTCGAATCGGTGATGGACGACGGCCGATGTGATGACCGGCGACCACCGGAGCGAACGATCGTTCCACCACGCCAATAGTTCAGACATCAGGCCGGAGACTTGCAAGGGAGGCGGGGGCATGTGCTTCCCCACCCTGACTTGAATGTCCCGATACCGGCCTGCTTCCCCTTGTTGCATGACCCCCGTTGAGATAAGGCGGTGGATTTCCAGAACATGCCCGTGAGTCACCACCTTCACGGAAGAATTCTTTTCAACGTATCGTAGGGCCGCCAGATGGTTCAAAACCTCGCGTTTTGACCGGGGCGTGGCGTCCGGCAGCGATTTGCCTTCAGCCAGTGCGCGCACTTTCTCCAACGTCAGTGGGTTTCCTTCGATTGCCGTGGACGAGTGGGCCGTTCGGGTTCGGCTGTCCCTTTGAAGTTTCGGGACCCATGGCGCCTGGAGGGTGGACATGAGGATTTTCTCGCGCAGGGCCGCGATCTTCTCGATCCACTCGACGAGGAGGCCGGTTACCTGAAAGAGGGGTTCGTATGCCACCCCGTCACACTACAGATAAGTCCAGTATTAGTCAAGTATGAGTCAACCGTCAAGGGTCCGGGTGTGTCCAGACCCGGCACCTGCCCGAGGATGCGGCGTGCAAGTTGGACTGGCGGAGGCGGGAGGCGCGAGAGAGGTCGGAGGCGACGAGTTTTTCGATCTCCTCGACCGCGCTCAGGCGGCGCATTGAGAAGTGGGCCCCGTCCTCAGACTCTCCAGCATCTTCCTGATCTCGCGATAGCATTTGTCGAAGGAATCGGAATTGCGGGCCGTGGCCATGTCGAACACGGCGGCTAATGCCGGCTGATCATCCGTTTCAGAATAGCTCTCGCCGCTCGACATATGCGCACTTAACCAACCCTTTGCATCGCGGATGCCCTCCGGATCTGGAGGAGTCGTGATCCTTGTTGCCAGGTTACGCTTGCCGCACAATGATCCCACCGCCGCAATGAACCACGCTTCGAATTCCCTTTTTGCCAGGATTACGGAAATGAGTGTGTCGCCCCGGGCGCGCCGCGCGCGTTCCAGAAGAATCGGCCCTTCCCTCGCTGGGCAGCAACCATTCCAATCACAGTCAAGAATTACGAGGATTCCACCTCGCCCCCGGAGCTTCCTGGCGGCAAGCTCGACCGAGCGCTCGACTTCTCCAGCCTTGATGAGGCGTGAGGCGGGCACCCGAAGGGGAGGCAGGACATGAGGGACGAAGCCGGCATCTATCTCCTGCGCGATTCGGCGCACAAGAATCGGAACGGCCTCGATTTCCCCGTGGCCCTCCACAATTGCCGCAATTCTCACTTCCATCATGCTTTCAGATCGGCAAAGAGATCCAATTGCGAAGGGACGATCTTGTCTAGAGCTTCCTCATCCGGTTCCAATTGGTTGAGTCGCATGAGTTCGCCGGCGCTGTACAGACGATCTCTGATGGCTGACCTACCGGCGTCGTCGAGCGGTCCGATCTTGGTTTCTCCATTCCGATTGATTACAGCCAGGATGTTATGGTCCGCGATTTCCTTATCGTCCAACAGATCGGGGCTGTGACTGGTTACCGCCGTCTGAGTGGTTCTCGATGCAGCGCGCAATCCATCCCGCAATACGCCGGCCGCGCCGGGGTGCACCGCAGCTTCCGGCTCTTCGATGCCCACGAACAGAACTTTCTTTCGGCCGCCATCGGATGACTGAAATAGTGCGGTCAAGACGCCAAGAGCGCGCAGGGTGCCGTCGGACATGTTCTCAGCCATGAACCGCCAAGGATCCCGGCTGGTTCCCACGAGCTGGCGAAATTCCAGCGTTTCCTTCTTGCCGATATGTTTGACGTCTATGCCTTGGATGCCCGGTACCACCTTGGAGAGCAAACCTACGATGCGAGCATGCAGATCCTTGTTTTCCCTTTCCAGTACCCCTAACACGCTCGCCAGATTACTCCCGTCACGCTTGAGGACGCTTCCGGGATCGGGGGGCTGTAAGTCGCGGATTTCGTCTGGGTTCAGATTATAGAATCCCATGTGGGACAGCGCATCATAGATTGGCCTGAAGGATGGCAAACCCGCCGCTGCCACCAGGTACAAACGATCACATGCCGCGGGGGGTGTTACGTCCATGCTGGACTGCTTCACACTACCGTCGATCACTTTGTAAAAGTTCGCGGGCAGGCGGCCCTTGTCACGAACATGGCATTCTTCCTGCTGGACCTCGAATCCCCCCTTTTTCTGAGCACCGACACGAAAGGCATAGAATCCCTCGCTTTGATCCGGCAACCGCCAATCCACGCGGATGCCGAAATGGGTTGGATGCCCCGATGACCGCCGCCGAACCTCATTGATCCCGCCACGGTCTCGCAGGGCGTGCTCCAGAGATGAATTGATGGAATCGGAAACCAGCCGTAGAGCGTCGAGAAAGTTGCTCTTGCCTGCGCCGTTTTGTCCGACGAGGAAGGTCAACGGACCCAATGCGACAGAGCACTCCTTGATGCTCTTATAATTGTTCAGTACCACCCTGTTCAGAAAAATAGAATCAGGCACCATCACCTCCCGGTTCGCCAGAGTACCGAAATTCGTTTCATAGTGTATAGACGCTTATACTGCACTCGGTGATTCTTTCAAACGTCGGGTGCCCATCACCGGGGATTTCGGATACCAAAGCATTCGTGGCGGGTAGGGATCTCACCGGTTCCTACCACAGATCGCCGGAGAAGGCGGCGTGCAGGATGGACTGGCGGAGGCGGGAGGCGCGGGAGAGATTGGCGGCGACGAGCTTCTCCAATTTTCCGACTGCGCTCAGCCGGCGCTCAGCCTCGGCGACGATGCGGTCGTATTCATCCGATGATGATGGTAGGCCCCTCATCCCGCAAGATATTGCAATAATTGCCAGAGCTTCTGGACGAGTTGTTGCGGACTGTTCACGTCCCACCAATCAACGAGACGCCCCCCTTTCTCAAGAAGAAAGGTGGCCTAGCGCTTGGTCTTTCTGGGACCAATAGAGTGGTTGAACTTCGTAATTTCGCAGGACGTTCAAATACTCTTCATTCGGAGGGTTCACCGGATCGTTGATTATGGTAAACGCCTGCAAAGGTTCTGGCCTGATAAGTTTAACATCGGCGACCGCGAACGCGAACAAGGTCGATTGTTCCCTCGTGAGGTTGTTAATGGCTTGGAGGACTCTCTCCGGACACTTGCTCGATTTTGGAAGGGCGAAATCGAACTTGTGATCAATGCCACCTTTTCCGGCCAGCTTGAAGTCTCTGAAGACGGATACCCCCCGCTCGCTGAGGAAATGCGCCACGTCTTCCTTGAAAAAAGACACGACGTGTTCTTGGCCCATGACGAATAGGTCGCCGATGGCCAGGATTGCTTGAATCAGATTGTGCTTCTTCTGCGGAAAATCGTGTTCACCACTCGTGACAACGATATCATCGTTCTCCCGGCGAACGCCAAATCCGTTCAGAATTGCCGTAAGATGAGCGTTCCGTTTTTCGGTGGAAAACTCAAGCCCCGATGCTCTGAGATCGCCTAAAGTCTCCCCGTCGTCGGTGAGAAGAAGCATTCCGTTCCTCTTTTCTACAAATATCTCAATGGCATCATTGAATCTGTCGAGAAACGGCGTGGTGATACGGCAAGCCTCCCCCACCTTGGTGGCAGAAAACTCCTCTCTCAGCCATCGAAGGTATCGCTCAATCAGCACTTGGCAGTCATTCTTTGTCATGGCTGGAAGGTGGTTTGAAACTCGGGCCGGTTCAGAATTGCACAGAACGCAAGGAATTTATCGAACATCGCGAAGTCCGATCCGTCACCTCCAGATGGCCAAGACGGCAAGTCATGGAGTTCGTACGCCACGGCTACATCAAAGCCCTCACGATAGATGTGCAGATGGGTTCGATCTATCCTGATACCGGGTTTGTAAGGCGCATTGGGAGGGTTCTTGTGCGGTCTTGCCTTGAGGCAAAGCCGGGCCAGAACAATGACAACTCGTCCCCGCGTTTGATAGTGCACCTTGAACTGATCGCGCTTGCTGCGGTCATAATTCAAGATGAACACCTCTCTCTGATCCGTGGAACGCAGAGACCTCTCGTATTTCATCGGCGTGCTGGGGGAGAACTCTATGAGAGTCCTTTCCAGGAACTCCTTGGGAAGAGCCAGCAAGAAATCAGCTTCAGACTGAGTCAGCGGCATTCGTGCCTGATCATTTCTGCATCCTTAACAAAGACGCTCATCACGACGTCTCTGCCGGAGGGGATGCCCATTTGTTTCAGAGTATACTTTCTCCGGCTGATTAGACAACTTCCCCATCGACCTCACGCGGAAGCAGATTTCCGGAAAATGCCGCGTGGAGAATGGACTGGCGGAGGCGGGAGGCGCGGAGGAGGTTGGCGGCGACGGTCTTTTCAAGTTCTTCAACCGCGCTCAAGCGACGTTCGACCTCGACGATGATGCGATCAATCAAGTCCAGATGAGAATATGTTTCTTGCCCCGAGCAGGTACTCTCTGCCGTTCCCGCAGTCCCTCGATGTTCAGGTGCCCTGCTTTCTGCCATTCCTCAAGCCACATTTTCAGATCGGACCCCCATGTCATCGGTTCGGACAACGCGAGCAGCCATGCCTCGTCGTAGGGCAAACGGCGCCGTTTCTCCAGGACCCCTAACAAGAGGCGACGCGACTTCTCCAGGTACCGCTCCCTCAATCGGTTGTAGTAGCTGGGGTCGTGCATCTCCTTGCTGTTGAATAGTTCGGATTGACCTGCCTTCGATATGCGCCGCCGTTGCTGAGCATCGGCGCGGGCCTTCTCCTGGACCTGCATGGCTTTCTTCTCGACATCCTTGAACACCTCGACGCCCTTCACATTCCGGGTTGCATAGATGAGGTGATAGTGGGTTTGGTCCTTTTGCGGATCAAGTACGATTGCCGTACAGGTGTGGTTGAACCCGCCCGTCCGCTTTACATTGAGAGCGTATTCGCCCACCGCCGCATCGTCTCGATCCTGTCCGGACAATGTTGCAATTGTCTCGCGGAAATCTTCCGAGCCGAACATCTTCCTGAAGCTTTCTTTTGTCTCGTACTGTGGCGAATCAATGAATCGCCTTATGGCGCTGGTCATGAAATTGATCAGTACTTCCCCCGGCCGACATTGAAGGAGGGGGGCAATCGTATCGAGCTCGAACCCCGCCCAGCCGGACGGGTCAATCAGAATGAACGGAAAAGAGTTTTGGCCGCCACGCCGGACGAAATCGAGAATTTCTGGGATGGATTGTTCCAGGGCGGCATTTCGGGTCTCGATCGTCGCATAGTCGATGGTTCTTGCGAATTCGTCGAGCCTCGAATACGCCGTTGGGTCCGCTTCCAAGAAGAAACAGCGGATCGAGACATCCTTCCCACGTTGGGTGTGCGCGTCGCGAGCCTTTCGTAATTCATTCAATGCAGTCGCAAAAGAGCTGTCCGCAAACTTGTTCGAGCGGACGTTCCAAGGACCGGAAAAACAATCCACATAAGTGATCGTGTTGCACCAGGAACCGATGATGTGCGCGAAACGCTCCAGGTATTTCTGGAGAACAAAATGTTTTACGAATGTTTGTTCGCGCCCAGCATACAATTCATCATTGCTCATCCACTTGCCCACCTTCGAGCTTCAGCTTCAATCTCCCGCATGGCCTGAAGTCGTTCTTCTTCCACCGGCGATCGCACCGGCGGACGTGTGGGGAATTCGTCATAGGTTTTCCCATCCAGTCTGCGACCGGCCTCGCTCTTGCGCACGCCGCCCCATTGCTTGAAAAAGAGGGGGATTCCCGCCGCTCGACACTGGCGTCGAATCTTCCGCACCCACTCTGCTTTCATCGGCCTGGCGCCCGAACCGCTTTCACCGCCGACAATCACCCAGCCAATACCGCGCAGATTGATTCTTCCCAGATCTTCCAAGAGGGGCTCGATTGAAAGGAATCGCATTTGAGCGGGCGCGGTTCGCAGGTGGTCTACGCGTGGCAGTCCACGTTTTCGGTTTTCGACGCTCGCGCCCCACCAGATATGCTCTTGCCGACCCGCTCCGCGCAACTTTGAGCGCAGCATCGTCACCATTCGTGCAGTGCGCTTGGTAAGAACCTGAAATGTGTGCCAATTGGCCCGAACCATGACTTGTGCGACGGCGGCAATGTAATCGTCCGGGATGTCCTCGTGGAAGAGGTCGCTCATCGAATTGACGAAAATCATCCGGGGGGTGCTCCAGCGTAGTGGATCGAAAAGCTTCTCAGGGACCAGGCGAAGCTCGAACCCATCCTCAAAGGGATGGCCGGGTACGCCGCGAAACCGCTCGGCGAAGGTCTCGGCATAGCAATGGGCGCAACCCGGACTGATCTTGGTGCACCCGCGAACCGGATTCCATGTTGCATCTGTCCACTCAATCTTGGAGTGATCAGCCACGAGAAAGCCCTCCTGAAAACGCTTGGTGAAGGATCGACTGGCGGAGGCGGGAGGCGCGGGAGAGATTGGCGGCGACGAGGTTCTCCAGTTCTTCGACCGCGCTCAACCGGCGCTCGACCTCGGCGACGATGCGGTGTTGCTCGGGGAGGGGCGGAATGGGAACACAGTCAACTCGTAAATCCTCCAGATGTATATGCTGGAGTCCCGAACCTTTCGGAACCATTTGTGCTTGGACTTGCGGTGAGGACAGAGAAATGCCCAGGAAGTCGTTCATTTCGTAAAGGACAGGCTTAACCAACGCGACTGAAACGAAAATGCTGAATTCAGTGTCAGTCTTCACCACCCTGACCACACCGAGCGTGCCGTCTTTAGAAATCAGGATGTCTCCCTGCTCAGGGTTCGCTCGTTTGATGAACTCCTCATGATCTTTTTGCGTCACATGATTCAGCTTTTTGAAGTCGACACCGGGGCCTGCTGTCAGATTACGTACAGTAACGAACGGCACACCGCTTGAAACGTAATTGGGCTTCTTGTGAACGCCATCGACAACTTTTGTTGATAACGAGTCAACCGAAGCCCATGTCCAGCCCTTGGGAAGCGGCGGGAGGTTGGAGGTGTCGGGGGGCTTGGGTTCCGTGTAAGCTTTCAGCGGTCGGCCGTCAGCTCTCAGCTTTTTTCCCGACGCTTCACGGCGGGCGGTGAGGATGCGTTCGAGGAGTTGGGCGCCGGATTCGAAGGGGCGGCCTTCCTTCCGGGCGAGTTCGGCCTCCGTTGGGACGAGTTTCCCTTCGCAGGCGGCTTTGAGCACGGCGGCTCGGTAACGCTTCAGATTCTCCTGCACGCGCTTGAGCGCGGCCACCCCCGCGTCCAGCCGCGTGAACTGCTTCTCGATCTCCGCGACGATTTGAACCTGTTCATTCGCGGGAGCAAGTGGGAAAGTGATTTTGCCAAGCGTTTGCCCGTTGACGTTTGGCTGTCCGATCCCGCGTTTGCCCGTTTCAATTTGCGTCCAGTAGTCTGGACTTTGAAAGTAAGCATAGAGATAACGAGGTGAGACTTCAGGTGATAGGCGGACACGGATCAGATACGAGGCAAATACAGAAGGAGGACATTCTCCAATAAGGTAACTTTTCCCGGTCGTCGCGCCGGTCCGCGCAAATACTATGTCACCGGGCAAGAGTCGGTATTTCTGAAAATCTGTTTTCGAGATGCTGCAAGATGGAACTGAAGACCAGATTACTTTTCCATCTTGAATATCGGTGATGCGAAGAAAACGCGGCCCGTCCCTTCCCTGGATTGCTGATGCAGTGTACCCATATTGAACGAGGGGAGCCACATCCTTGACACGAACACGTTTCCACAAACGTGAGGTGACTCGGGAACGATCAGATCTCATTCCGCCAACGCCTCGTTGAAATCGAGCGTAGAGGTCATACCCTCACTATTACCCTTATTTGAGGGCATTACCCTTTTTCGCAGACACACGCCTGCCTGAACCGGCTGTTCGCGGCCCAAACTGAATAGGATCACGAATACGGGCCGTGATCCTATTAATCGCTCCCGGATCAGATTCGTTCCCATTTGGCATCCCGTCCTTTTCCCAGGCACCGAATCCTTCTTGCGCGCCGCGCCTCAGCCAAGTCTCGTTACCTCTTCACGCGGCGAGCGCCTCGTTGAGTTCATCCAGCAGCTTCGGAAAAGACTCGCCGAAGGACGGGCGGGTCTTTCCGAAGCATTCCACGATATTACCCTTATTATTACCCTCTTTTAAGGGTAATACCTCTTCTCGTCCAACGGGTGCCGGGACCCCGACCAAGGCACGCCACCCCGCCGCTCTTCTGAAGGGCGCGAAGCACGTGCCGAATCATGTCCCGGCTCACGCCCGGGCAGGCCCGCTCAAGATCGGTGAGGCTGAAATCCGTGTCGAATCCCCGAATGGCGTCCTCGATAAGGGCCGTCTTTGCTCCCCGAGGCGCCTTGATGTTCCCCACGCGTTCCTCGAATTCTTTGTAGGCGGTCTTGAGGGTGTAGAGGAGATAATTTGCGAACGGCCAGGGGTCGTGCTTGCCCTCATGCCAACCATGCGAACTTTGTTCAAGGGTCTCGTAGTAGCGGTCCTTGTTCTGCTCGATGAGGCGCTCCAGGCTGATGTAACGACCCACCTCGTAGCCCAGATGGTAGCACTGAAGCAGGAGGAGAAGTCTTGAAACGCGGCCGTTGCCATCGCGGAAGGGATGAATGCAGAGAAAATCGAGATTGAAGGCGGCCAGGACGATCAGGGGATGAACCGCACGGTCTCGCATGGCCGAGCCCCAAGCGTTCACAAGGTCGCGTGTGGAGGCCGGAGTCTTGCCGGCGGGAACCGTCTTGAATCGGACGCGGATACGCCCGCCCGGGTACTTTTCGATGATGTCGCTGTCCTTTTCCTTGTATTTTCCGGCGTCCCATATTCTTCCCCTGGCCAAACGGTGAAGCTCCCGCACGGCCTTCTCCGTCACCGGCAGCCTCGATCCCTTCTCATGGATGAGTTTGAGCGCCTCCCGGTAGCCGTGGACTTCCTCCTCGTTGCGATCCCGGAGGACGGGCCTGCCGAGCACCAAAGTGCGGATTCGCTTCTGATCGACGACAACGCCCTCGATCCGGTTCGAGGAGATCGCGCTTTCGATCAAGGCGTGTTCGCGCAGTACCTTGAGACGCTGAGGAGACTGGCGGGTGAAGAGCTCCTGCCTTCCGCGCGATTCGCCGAGTTCGGCGAGGTACCATGCCGTGGCCGTCGGAACGGAATCCATGCCTTTGGCCAGCAGGCGAAACGTCATCATGCCGCCAACGCCTCGTTGAGTTCATCCAGCAGCTTTGGAAACAACTCGCCGAAAAGCTGATGGGCCTTACCCAAGCCTCCGCGCTGACTGAAGGGAGAGTAGTCGAAGTCTTGTGCCTCGATGCTGAGGCTCGTGGAGATATGATCTCTGATGAATTCGAGCCACGCAAGCTGCTCGGCGTTGAACAACGTCCCCTTCGACGATTTTGACTCCAGCCACGTCTTGAATCGGGTGTGGACGCTCTCGGCAAACGGTTGAAGGATAGGTTGGTGGGCCAAAGAGAAATGAACCAATGATACAAGGTCGGCGAACCGGCCCGTTTGCGAACGTCCCCGCACTTTCGTCGGCTCGACGGAAGCAAACGCATCCCATAGACGATCCTCCGTCCACGCCGCGTGATTTTCCCGGAGTTTCCGTTCCAAATCCTTCAACATGGCCTCCGTCAACCGGTGGCGATAGGGCCGCGAATAGAGGATCTGAAGCGCCTCGATCTCGGACTTGTGCTGCTCGATGTATTCGCGAAATGACGCTGTGGTCTTCCGAGCGTTAAGATCAGACTGGGGCGTGCCGCCCGCAAAGAGTACGCGGTCCCGTGAAATCACGTCGATCACTTGGTCCGCCGTCCGATGCACTTTGATCAAGAGTTGCCGCAGATCCGGATTCCCCGCGAGCGGCGCGGCAGCCGCCTGCGCAAGGCCGTCGGCGGCAGTTTTCAGGGCGGCGGCCGTCGGCTCCTTGTAGCCCGGCGTACTTCCAGCCGCAGCCTCTGCGATTTTGTCCGGATTCACGGCATCCAGGAGCCTGCCGGCGATCTCGGACAGGGTCTTCCCTTTCGCGGTCGCCGTCACTTCATCGGCGAGGTGTTCATCAAGCCGCTTTTCCAGTCGGATGAGACGGCCGGCCAGACTTTCGAGAGAGTCCGCATCCCGTGCCCCGAGGGCAACGGCATCCAGGAGCTTCTCGAATAAAACATTCGGCTTTTTCTCGAATGGACGAGAATCGGTCTTGTCGCGTTCACAGACCCCGACGGCGTCCACGATCACGAACCGCGATTTTCTCTTGATTCCGGGGTTGACCTGTTCCATTTCGGTCTGGGAAATGACGCGCACGCCCCGGCCCTTCATCTGCTCGAAAAAACTGCGGGATTTCACGGAGCGCATGAAAAAGACGATTTCCAACGGCTTGATGTCGGTTCCCGTCGCGATCATATCGACGGTGACGGCAATGCGAGGAAAGTAGCTGTTCCGGAACGTCTTGATGAGGGTTTTCGGGCTTACGCCGGTGGTGCGATAGGTGATCTTCTGGCAAAAGTCATTCCCCTTGTCAAAGACTTCGCGGCAGATGCGGACGATGTCCTCCGCGTGGGAGTCGTCCTTCGCGTAGATCAACGTCTTGGGCACATCCTCCCGGCCCCGAAAGATGTCCGTGAACAACTTTTCCTTGAAGGTTTTCAGCACCGTGCGGATTTGGTCCTCGGCGACCACGTCCCGGTCGAGTTGTCCGGCCTCGTAGCTCAGATCTTCATCGAGCAGCTCCCACCGTTTCTTTCGCGTCAGTCGGTCGCGCTTGTCGACGTAGAATCCGGCGTCGATTTTCGATCCCGCGTCCGTGATGTGCGTCCGGATTTGGTAGACGTCGTAGGGCACGTTTACGCCATCCGTTACCGCCTGCTCATGACCGTATTCCATCACAAGATTTTGTTTGAAGAATCCGAATGTCTGTTTCGAGGGCGTGGCCGTAAGTCCGATGATCTTGGCGTCGAAATACTCCAAGACCTGCCGCCAAAGGTGGTAAATCGAGCGATGGCATTCGTCCGTGATGATGAAATCGAACGTCTCGATGGGGAATTTCGGGTTGTATTCGACGGGGACGGGCTCCTTGAATACGGATTCCGCCGACTCGATGCCAAGTTCATCCAGATCGGGCGGCGGTTCCGACTCGCCCTTCAACATCGAATAGACCCGCTGGATGGTGCCGATGACCACGCGGGCCGGGGAGTCGAGGGTGTTGGAGGTCAAATGTTGAACGTTGTACTCCTCTGGGAACTTGTAATTGTTGACCGGGGAAACGAATTGCTGAAATTCTTTCAGGGTTTGTTCGCCCAGATTGCCCCGATCCACGAGGAAGAGAATGCGGCGCGCGCCGGCATACTTGATCAGGCGATAAACGAAATTGACCGCGGTGAAAGTCTTGCCTGAGCCGGTGGCCATTTGGATGAGAGCGCGGGGGCGGTTGGCGGCAAAGGATTCTTCCAGTTTCTTGATGGCGCGTATTTGGGCGGACCAAAGGCCCTTCTCGATCAGTTCGGGCATTTCGCGAAGGCGCTGGTTGAGCTGATTTCCTGCGTTCACCCATTCGAGCAGGGTCTCCGGTCGATGGAATGCAAACACAAGGCGGCTGCGCGGCTCCGGATCGAGTCCGTTGGTGAAGTAGGTTTCCGTCCCGGTGCTCTCGTAGGCGAATGGAAGCGGATCCCGCCACGCCTGCATGCCGGAGGGGACTCCCCTGATGTACTTCCCGGACTGTTCTTCGACCCCGCTGAGGGTGTGCCCTTCTTTCTTGGCCTCGACCGTTCCGATGGCCTTGCCGTCTACGAACAGGGTGTAGTCGGGCTCTCCCGTCTTCATGGAGAGGTTGCATAGCGCGACGCCCCTGGATGCGGCCAGGTTGGCGGCCGCTTTTTCCTGTACGACCCACCCACATTGATCCAATAAGCTATCGATGGTGGTTCGAGCTTTGTCTTCAGGAGTTCTCATCGTGGCCGGTATCCTCGCTGCCGAAGGTCATGTTTTTCCGTCAATGCGGATTCTATGGGAATCTTGGCAGGGGGACAAGTTGGCGCCCCGCTTGGGGAAGGAGGGGGAATCAGAGGAACGGGCAGGGTGAAGAGGAACTAGAAGGTTTTCAGGACGCGGTGGGTCTGCTTGCAGTGGGGCCCATATTTCATAAGCTGGTCAAACCACGTCAGATAGTCGAAGCCGATCGCAAAGTTCATGGAGCATCCGGTGTGGCCGTCCGGGTGGTCGTAGTGGAAAATCAGGTGGCCCAATTCGTGGGTCTGATACCACGCGGTCATCTCGAGGGCGCGTGGGTCATTCCCGGAGAATTTCCGTTCACGGAGGAAGTACTTCAGGTCTGAGAGCAGGGGAAAGCTGGACATGATGACCATGCCATCCAATTCCGTCTTGCTCCGGTATGTGACCCCCGTGGAAACCCCGCCGCGGAGGGAGGAGTGGAGCGCCGGGCTGTAGGTCTCGATGCTGGCGACGAGCTGGTTGGTCACGACGATATCGTATTCCTTCTGATTTCTCGCGAGCCATTCCCAATTCAGGAACTGTTCGTACGGGGCGCCGGTGAGCAAGGGCTTCCCATTGTCGAGCTTGACCTCCCGGAGCTCGCGGTACTTCGAAACGTGACAGCGGGCGAGTTGATCCGCCAGCTCCTCCTTCGTCGGTGCCGATTGGAGCGGCCCGCAGCCGGTGTAGGATCCAATGGAGCGTTTGATTTCCTCGATCGGCTCATCCTTCCAGATCTCCACGAAAGCTTTCCCCAAATCGGCGGGATCATCCTCCTCGGCGTTGAAGTAGTTGGACTTGTAAGGGTTCTGTTCCGCCACCGGATCGTAGTAGGTGTGGAAATAGGCGTCGATCGGAAGGCGGCCGCGATCGACGAAACGGATGTGGTAGTCCCACTCCTTCTTGAATGCCTCCTCCATGATCACCAGCATCTTGCGGTAGTCCGAAATGGAGATGCCGGGGATTTCGGGATTCGTCACGAAGACCGTTTGCAACACGGTGACCTTCGGCTCCTGCTTCATCGATGAAATCCAATTGCAGGAAGGCGCGAACAGGGCCATGAGCAGGCAAGCCCCTGCGACACGGGTCGCCCAGGGACGTTTCAACGACACGGACATCGGGAGCGGATGGCTTTCAGAATCGCTTGGGGATCGCATTCTTGGAATCCGGTTTGATCTTCTGGAGGAACATCTCGACCTGCCGACGGCCGTAGAGGGGGATAACGTACCGATCGTGCTTGGCGAAAACCTTTCCCGCCCGAAGTTGGAGTTTTCGAAGCAGGGCGCGAACGCCCTCGGCTTCCCGCCTTGAGGGCAGGGAGAGTCGGATTTCCCAGCCCGTGCGTTTACCGCCGAGTCGTTTGTCGACTTTTACGCGGATGTAGCCGTGGCGTTCGTAGATGCCACGAAGAGCCCGTCCGGAATCGGCCTTCTCCGTTGTTTCCTCCCTAGTTCCTAATACCTTTTACGGTCGCCAGCCAGATTATCTTGAACCTTGCGCATCTGTCAACGAGATTCGTGCGGAGTCCGGCATTGCGACCTGTCGGACGGGGGGGGGGTGGTCCCTGGGCGGTCGGGGGGGGGGAGGCGTCCTATTCCCTGAAGATTTCACGCATTTCGCGCTTGATCCGTTTGCCGTCCGGGCTGTCCTCGCCGAAGAACGAAATGGATTTCTTGAAGTGGACCAGCGCCTTCTCCGGGTCGTCGTTCGCGAGAAACGACAGGGCCAGATAGTAGTGGGCAGGGCCGAGCGATTCACGTTTTCCGTACAGGACGCCGAGCTGGTAGTTGGCCTCCGCGGAGCTCCGGCGTTGCTCCACCGCCCGTCGATAGAGGGCGATGGCCTCGTCGGCCTGTCCCTTCGTTTCAAGCGCCTTGGCGAGGGACAACGCGCTCAAGTAGTCGCTGGGGTAGGCTGCGGCCGATGCGCGGAATCTCTCGATCGCGGCGTCGGTTTGACCCATTTCGAAGTAGACGCGGCCGAGATCCCGCTCCACGTAGGGTTTGTTCCGGAACTCCGCCCCGAGCTGTTTGAACTGTTCGATGGCGTTCGCCGGGCGGCCGGCGGCAAAATAGGCCAGGGCGAGAAGGTATCGCGAGGTGTCATCCTTCTTCGTTTCGGCATCCTTCTCGTATGATGGGATCAGAGAGGCTCCGCCCGGGGAATACCGCACGCGGAGGAGGGTGCGGAATTTTTCGAAGGCGAGGTCGAAGGGCCGGGCCGGAGCCTCGCCCTCTTCAGGAGGGGCGGCGGCGGAGCGGATGCGTTCTTCTTCAAGGGGGTGGGTCAGGAGATAAGGGGGAAGTCCCGTGGGGCTGAGACGTGTAGCCAGCTTCATTTTCTCGAAGAGCGACTGCATCCCGCGCGTATCGCGCCCGCCTTTCCGCATGTATCGCATCCCCTCCGCGTCGGCCTCCCGCTCCTGCTGACGGCTGAAAGCGTACTTGGCTTGAGCATTGGCGCCGACGGCGCCGGCCATGATGCCCATGGCCGCTTTCGGATTGTCCGGCGCCAGGAACATGCTTCCAAGAATGGCCGCCATCATGCCGATATCAAGAAGGTTGTTCTTGGAGAAACTCTGGGACGCGTGGTGCTTGTTCACATGGGCGATTTCGTGTGAGAGGACGGAGGCCAGTTCGTCCGGCGTGTCGATAATGGTGAGCAGCCCGGTATTGACGTAGACGTACCCGCCGGGAACGGCGTAGGCGTTGATGTCGTCATCTTCCACGGCGGTGAACCGGTAGTGGAAGGGCTGAGGTTCGATCGGTTTGAGGAGGGACCCCCCGAATCCGTCGAGGTAATCCTGCACGTCCGGATCGCGCACGAGCTTGAGGTAGTCCCGGACTTGGCCGTTGAAGCGACGGCCGATCTCTTCCTCCTGCGAATTGGTGAGAGAGGAGGAGCGGCCACCGCCGGTTGCCCAGGCGTGGGCGATGGGAAGGCCCGAACAAGCGGACACGGAGCCCTGCAATACGAGGAGAAGCCATGCGATTCGAATCACGAAACCCCTGAAAACCATCGTACTCCCATCGGCAGAATGTGTCACTTGGGGCGCCTTGCCCAGAGACAAACGCGGGATTTCAATCGGCTTGCGAAAGGTCGAAGGGTCCCCCGCGAGGCAAAAGGGGCTGGAGGGGACAGGCTTCGCAGCGGGGTTTCTTCCGACAGAAGTGCTTCCCGATCATGACGACGAGGGCGTGATACTCGTTGAAAAACGCCGGATCGGATTCGATTCCGCTTGTGATCAGGGTCTGGACGGCATGGTAGTCCGCGTCTTTCTCCGCCCAACCGTGGCGATGGAAAATTCGCAGGGTGTAGGCGTCCACGACGAAAATGGGATGGCCCAAGGCATAGAGGAGGATACTGTCCGCTGTTTCCGGCCCGACCCCATGGACGCCGAGAAGTTCTTCGCGCAGTTCTGCCGTGGGCCGGCGCGCCATTTTCTTCCAATCGCCGCCGTATCGTTCGACGAAATAGCGCACGTAGCTGCGGAGTCTCCGGGCCTTCACACGGAAGTATCCCGCCGGACGAATCAAGGCTGCGAGCTTCGGGAGCGAAAGAGCCGCAATCCGCTCCGGTTTCAGCATGCGGGCTTCCTGAAGTCGGGCGATGGCTTTCTCCACGTTCCCCCAGTTCGTGTTCTGCGTGAGGACGGCCCCCACCATCACCTCGAACGGCGAGTTGGCGGGCCACCAGTGTTGCGGGCCGAGCCGTGAGAACATGAGACGAAAGATCCTACGTACCGGTACGGACATCCGTGAACGGTAGGACACGTGAACGCGGATCTCAAGTCTGCCCCGGACCTTCCCCCCTTTGCGCGGGAAGGTTACGATGAGACCATGTCTTGGATCGACGAATTCGACTACCACCTTCCTCGGGAACGGATCGCTCAGATTCCGGCGGAGAAGAGGGATCAGTCCCGGCTGCTGGTGCTCGATCCATCTGCCGGGTCCATCGACCACGATACGTTCGAGCGCCTGGATCGATATTTTTCCAATGGGGATCTGATGGTGATCAACGACTCCAAGGTCGCTCCCCTGAGGCTGCGGGGAAGGAAGCCCAGCGGGGGAGCGGTGGAATTGCTTCTCATCCGACCGGAGATATCGGACCGGCGCTGGTACGCCCTTGCGAAGCCTCTCGGACGCCTGCCGTTGGGTTCGCCCATCGTCCTCGATGGAGGGGGGTCTGCCGTTATTCGGGCGAGAGGGAGAAGACAGATCCTGATTGAGTTCGAGATCGACGGGTTGACCGTGGGTGAGTATCTTTCGCGCCATGGTGAAATGCCCGTTCCTCCCTATATTCGGAGAAAGGCGGGTGACCCCAGGCTGGCGGTGGATCGGGACCGATACCAGACGGTCTACGCGAAGGAGGAGGGATCCGTGGCGGCGCCGACGGCGGGGCTCCATCTCACGCCGGAGCTTCTGGATCGATTGCGGGCCGTCGGGGTGACTCTGGCGAGAGTGACTCTAAGTGTGGGCCCGGCCACCTTCATGTCCCTGGATGATCTGGAGGAAGATTCGGCCACCCTGCCGCCCGAAAACTATTCTATTTCTCCCGAGACCGCGGATCTGCTTTGTCGGGCCCGTCGGGACCGAAGAAGGGTGGTCGCCGTAGGGACCACGGTGACTCGCACGTTGGAGGACTGTTTTGGAAGAGAGGGTGAGATCCGATCCGGCCGATTCGCCGCCTCACTTTTTGTGAGACCGGGGCATCGATTTCGGATTGTCGACGGCCTGATCACGAACTTCCATCAACCGCGCACGGGGGTTCTGGCTTTGGCGTGCGCATTTGCGGGGACGGAATTTCTAAGAAAGGCATACGCGGAGGCGATTCGATTGAAGTACCGCTTTCTCTCGTATGGGGATTCGACTTTCATCCTCAGAGCCGCGGGTCGTACCGGTTAAGAATACGTCCAGGAATGTCCAGAAATGCCAAATGAGCCGGTTCGTAGCCTGGGAGCAAGCAGCGAGTAGGGGAGCAGCTTTAGCTGCTCCCAAGCAGGGAGGACCCCGTGCCACGGAGGGTACGGGGCCATGCAATGTCGCCGCGCCAGGGATGGCGCGGCATGGAACATGGCCTGAAGGTCCTCCCCTACGGCAGGTGAGTTTTCGGACGCACTCTCATACCCAAAACAAAACCGCCCCTGCCGTGAGGCAGAGGCGGTCGAGTTGTTTCTTGTTTGGAAAAATCAGGCCGTTCCGAGAATGGCTCCAAGTCGCATGGCCAAGCTCATGTCGCCTTGGATTCTCAGTTTGCCCTGCATGAACGCGGCCTGCGGGTTGAGCGTACCGGTGTTCATCGCCTTCCAGTCGTCAACCTTCAGCGTGATCGTGCACTGGGCGGGATCGGGGGTGCCGCTGGCCACAGCCAAGGCCCCATCGGCGACCTTGATCTGCCACTGGCCCCCGCCGTCGCCTTCCAGATTGAATTGATAGACGGCCTTCACGCCCTTTAACCGTTCGGCACCCTGAGGGTTCTTGGTGGCGCCGTAGGGCATGATGATCTCGAATACCTGTTTCGGAGTAGCATTCTTGAGGACCTGTTGACGCAGGGCGTTCCGATCGGCGCCCACGCTGTCAATGATCTTCTTGATTTCCTCCGGACTTGATTGCGGAGTGACTTCGTCTGCCATAAATCCTCCTTTTCCTGGCTGATTTAGCATTGGGTCCCTTTTTTGTCAAGAGAAGCTGGAGTAGAATGCCGCTTTGGCGTGAAAATTCTTTATCTGGACTGCTTTTCCGGCCTGAGCGGAGACATGTTCCTCTCGGGTCTGGTGGATCTTGGCCTGCCGGTTCGAACCCTGGCGGAGGAACTCGCCAAGCTTCACGTGGGGAGGATCGGACTTCGATTCGGTCACGTTCGGCAGAAAGCGATCCGGGCCCGGCGGCTGACTCTTTCACTCCCCGGTTCACCCCATGCGCATGCGGGCCATCCCCACCCCCAGTCGCATCCGCACGCGCACCGCAGTTTTGGCGACATCGAGCGGCTGATCCGAAAGAGTTCGATTCGACCGGAGGTTCAAAAGAAGGCCATCTCCATCTTCCGCATCGTGGCGGAGGCGGAGGGAAAAGTACACGGAGTGCCGTCGTCGAAGGTTCATTTTCATGAAGTGGGAGCGCTGGACTCGATCATCGACATTGTGGGCGCCGCCATCGGACTGGAGTATTTCCAATTCAATAAAGTCTACTGTTCGCCCCTCCCCCTGGGTCGTGGTTTCGTGAATACGCTTCACGGCCGTTACCCCGTGCCCGCCCCGGCCACGCTTGAGATCCTCAAGGGATTTCCTCTGGCCCAGCATCCGGACGCGGGCGAGTGGACCACACCCACCGGCGCGGCCATCGCGAAGGCCGTTGCGGAGCCGGTGGAAGGGATGCCCAGGATGAAGGTCACCCGGATCGGATACGGCTCGGGATCACGGATGGGCGAGACTCTGCCCAATGTTGTGCGAATGGTGGCCGGGAGCCGGGAAGATCGTCCCGAAGGGCTCCAGGGCGTGGAGCGCGACGAGGTCTGTGTGATGGAAACGGATATCGACGACATGACGCCTGAGATGTGTGCTCCGCTCATGGATCGGCTTCTCGCGAGGGGTGCGCTTGACGTGCAGTGGATCCCGACCCACATGAAGCGGGGACGTCCCGGATTCAGATTGGAGATCCTGGCCACCGACGAAACGCAAGAGGCCCTGGCGCAGACCCTGTTTGAGGAAAGCAGCACCATCGGGCTCCGCTTCCACAGGGCGGAACGAATGAAGCTTCCCCGGAGAATCATCAATCTCCGCACGGCCTACGGGATGATCCGGGCCAAGGTTTCCTCTCTCAACGGGCGGGTGGTTGCGGCGAAGCCGGAAATTCTTGACGTCGTGCGTGCCGCGCGGGAGCACGATGAGCCGCTGCCGCGCGTCCTCCGGGTCGTCCAGCAAACGTTGGACCGGCATGTCCGACCCCGGTAGCCCCCTCCTCTCCCGGCCTACCGCTCCGCTGTTCCAGCGGGAGCGGCTCCAGAACATGTTCTTCGCGGTCAGCGTTCGTGTCGTCATCGCCGCCGTATTTCTCGGCTCGTATGTGCTGGCGGCCTACTTCGGTCTCGGCAAGCCGCCTTGGTGGGCGCGCCTGGTCCCGTATCTCTATGCCGGCTACGCGGCCGGACTGACCTATGCCCTGCACCTGCTTCGAAAAGGGAGATCTCCCGCCCCCGGTTTCCACGCGTTTTGCTATGTGGTGGACGCCTTCGCCATCACCGTCTTCGTGTTCTACACGGGGGGAATGTACAGCCCCTTTCTCCTGATCTATCTCCTGGCGTTTCTGGTGGCCTCCATGCTGGAGCGCGCGCGACTCGCGGTGCTCGTGGGCGTTTCGCAGGGCGTGCTGTTTTTCGGGATGGCCCTCGGCCAGGTCCTGGGGTGGGTACCCATCCACAGTGAGGCGATTCTCCGGGCCGATGCGCGGGTGGGCGTGTTTCTGCTGATCACGTGCTTCCTCGGGGTGGTCGATTTCCTGGTGATTTATCTTTTCCGCCGCATCAAGATCTCGGAGGAAGAGGGAAACAAGCAGTACCAGAAACTCGGCACGCTCTACTCCTTGACACAATCTCTTCTGGGGCGGCTCTCCCTCGACGAGCAAATGGAACGGGTCTGCGAGACGGTGGTGCATGCGTTGAAATTCGAATTCACCGCGATCTTTCTCTACGAGGAGGAGCGAGATGCCCTGGTGCTGAGCATGTCCGCCCCGAAGGGTTACCGGGAATGGCTTGAAGCAGCGGTGGGCGGCCCCCTCCGTCGGTTCTCCTATCCCCTCCAGCAGCCGGACCGGCCATTCATCGAGGCCATCCGAAAGAAACAGTTCTACGTGTCCAGGGATCTCCGCGAAATGATGGAAGCGATCGATCCGAAAATCCCCGAGGGCACGTTCGAAGCGGTGGCGCAGGGGATTGGCGCCCGGTTCATCTATCAGGTTCCGCTGGTGCACCAGGACAAGCTGATCGGGCTGCTGAGTTCGATCGGGGGAGAAGTGGCCCTTTCCACGGAGGACCGGGATACACTCCTGAGCTATGCCGACGCGGCGTCCCTCGCGGTTGCAGACGCGAAGATGTGGTCGGACCTTCAGAGCAGCCGGAACGACTTGGAGCGGAGCCTGGAGGAATTGTGGATTGCGAATGACAAACTAAAGGCTTCCTACGAGCAGATTCGTGAACAGGCTTCGGACCTGGAGCGCTCCCGGCGGGAGGTGGAGGCCTCGGAAAAGGAGATCGAGTCGTCGCATTTGCGCCTGGAGCGGAAGCACCGATATCTTCAAAGCGCGGTGGACATCTCACAGAATCTCCACTCGTTGACCGATCCGGGCCGGTTGGCCCATGATTTCGCCAAGCTCCTCAAGAAGAGTTTTCCGGTCACCCAGGCGGCGATCTATATTCGGTCCGAAGAAACCATTGAGCCGAGGGCCGCCGCGGGTTTTCCCGAGGGCTCGCTGCGTCCCCTCACCACGGCTGAACTCCGTAAAGAGATCGTCTGGAAGGCGATCCAGGACCGCACGCTGATCCAGGCCTCGGTTCCCGCCTGGAAGCGAGCCTTCCCGGTGCTCGACAAGACCGTCGCCTTCGCAGCCGTTCCACTTCTCAGCGGAGCCGAATGGCTCGGATTCTTCTATTTTGAGAGCGGTGTGTCCAAGCCTTTTGATGAGGACGATACTTCGATGCAGGTGCTCCTAGCGAATCAGTTTACCCTGGCGTTGAAGAATTCGCTTCATTTTGAAGAAGCCATGTTCTACCGGAACTACCTGGAAAATCTGATCGAGCATGCGGGGGCGATTTTTCTGGTTCTGGATCGCCGGAGCCGGATCCAGCTCTTCAACCGCTACGCGGAGGTAAAATCCGGGTATCGGCGCGAGGAGGTCATCGGGCGCCTCGCCGCGCGGCTCTTCGTCTCCGCCGACAAGCGGGAAGACTATTTTCGCCGGATGTCCGAACTCGTCCGCAGCCGTGTCCTGACCAGTTTCCAGGGTGAATTTCGAACCAAATCCGGACGGGTCCGGAAAACCCAGTTCACCTTGATCCCCGTCGTGAATGCCAAGGGAGAGGTCGAGCAGTCCATCCTGATGGGTGAGGACATCACGGACCTCAAGAATCTGGAGCGTCAGTTGGTGGAGACCGGGCGCATGGCGGCTCTGGGACAGTTGGCGGCGGCGGTGGCGCACGATCTGAACAACCCACTCTCTGTCATGAGCGCTCAGATGCAGCTTCTGGCTCGGGAGCTTTCGGCCGATGAGGGGAAAATGGCCCAACGCGTGCGGAAGGCGCAAACCGCCACGGAACACATCCGGATGCTCATCGACAACCTCATGGGGTACGCCAAGCCGGGTCGGGAGCGGAGAATCCGTCTCAGCCTCAACGATGTGATCCGCGAGGCCCTGTCCTTCTCGGAATATGAAATCCGCCGGGGGGGGGTGAAGGTGGTCTGTCAACTCGATGAGGAGCTTCCGAGGATCGCCGCCGTCAAGGGCGAGATTCAGCAAATTGTTCTCAACTTGTTGGTCAATGCAAACCGGGCCATTCGGGAAGTGTCTTTCCGGGAGGGGCGGAACAATCACCGAGGGGAGATCCGGATTGAGACCCGGCTCCTGGAGGACGGACAGGTCGCGCTCGTCGTATCGGACAACGGGATCGGGATTCCGGCACAGATGCAGGAGAAGATCTTCGAGCCGTTTTTCACCACGTGGTCCAACAAGGAAGGAACGGGGCTGGGACTGGCGGCCGTGCGGAGGATTGTGGAGCGCCACTCCGGTCGAATCTCCGTTCGGGGCGCGGACCCCAAAGGGGCGGAATTCGAGATCCTTCTTCCGGTGAATCCGCCTGAGGAGCGGGTCTAGTCACGGGACGCGCGCCGATGACGGCAACATCCGGCCGATCGAAATTCCTCCCCGCCTTGCTTCCCTTCATCGAGGAAGACGACATACGTGCCGTCAATGAGGTCCTCCGTTCGGGTTGGCTGACGGTGGGAAAGCGGTGCCTGGATTTTGAGTCGGCCTTGGCGAAATTCATGGGGGCTCGACATGTCCATGCGGTCAGCTCCTGCACGGCGGCCCTGCATCTGGCCTTGACCGCTCTGGGATTGAAGAAAGGGGACGTCGTCGTCACATCCCCGATCACGTTTACAGCCACGGTCGCGGCCATTGTGCACACAGGCGCGACTCCCTTGCTGGCGGACGTGGACAGGGACACGGGCAATCTGGATCCCGCGCAGGTGGAAAAGCTGGCGCGGACGAATCGGCGCATCCGCGCGATCATTCCGGTCCATTTTGCCGGCCACCCGTGCGAGATGGATGCTCTGCTGTCTCTGGCCCGGAAGCATCGTTGGCTGGTGGTGGAGGATGCCGCGCATGCACTTGCCGCGGAGTACAAGGGCACACCGATCGGAGCTCTCCCTTCGACGGCGACCTGCTTCAGCTTCTACGCCTGCAAGAACTTGTGCGCGATCGAGGGTGGGGCGATCGCGACGGATTCGGCCACCCTCGACAGGAGAGTCCGCCTCTGGAGTCTGCACGGGATCAGTCGAGATGCATGGAAACGATACGGGGAGGGGGGCTCCTGGCGGTATGACGTTGTCGAACCGGGATTCAAGAACAACTTTACCGATGTGCAGGCGGCTCTGGCCCTGTCGCAACTGGGCAAGCTGGATCGGCTCCAGCGCCGCCGGGAAAAGATTGCGCTGCGGTATGGTGAAGTCTTTCAGCCGCTGGAGGCGCTGGAGGTCCCCGTCGTCCGATCCGACGTCAAAATGGCCTGGCACATCTACGTCCTCCGCCTCAGGAAGAGACGTCTCAAGATCGGCCGCGACGGCTTCATCGAGGAACTTCGGCGACGCAACATTGGAACCAGCGTTCACTTTGTTCCGATCCATCTTCACTCGGCGTATAAGAAAATCCTGAAGAAATCTGCGAAGGACTATCCTGTGGCGATGGACTTTTACTCACGGGCACTCACGTTGCCCCTTCATCCGGGAATGACCGACGAGGATGTGCAGGACGTGATTGAATCCGTACTGGACATCTGCCGACGGAACCGTGCGTAGGGCGACCCGTAGCGCCCGGTTCGAGGCCGCAAGGACTGAATCGATCTTCTCGGCCTCGCCGGGCGATCACCGTCCGGCATAAAGCCGGACGCGACGAAGACCCCGCCCCTACGAAAGACCGCCGTCCAGGATCAAGTTTTGATCCTCCCGTCCGATAGGCTTAATTGAGCCGTCAGGGAAGACGGCTCGTTAGTTGATCCCTATGTGAACAAGGAGGTTCGTGCATGGGAACGCGGATCAATACCAACCTGGCGGCCCTCAATGCCGCGATGAATCTGAACAACACCCAGAGCCGTGTGGCCAAGAGCGTCGAGAGGCTCTCCTCGGGCCTCCGGATCAATAAGTCCTCGGATGATGCGGCGGGGATGCTTCTGTCGCAGACCTTGAGGGCGGATCTTCGATCCCTCGAGCAGGCCATCCGGAACGCCAACGACGGCTTCAACGTGCTCGGCATCATCGACGGCGCCTCCGGCGAAATCCACGACATCCTGATCCGGATGAGGCAATTGGCTCAGCAGAGCGCGAACGGAGTCCTGGGTACGGACTCCCGACTGACGGTCCAGGCGGAATTTTCGCTGCTCCAGAGCGAAATCACGCGCATCGCTTCTACGATCACCTTCAACGGCCTTCGTCTGGGTGTTGGGGGTACAACCACTTCTGCCGGGGTGTACATGGCGTCGAGCGCGCTGACCGTGAGCACGGCGGCAACGAGCATGAATCTGCAGGTCGGCATCCGAAATGACGTCGCCGACCGGATCGGGGTCGATATCAGTCTTGGAAACATTACCAGCGCCGGCAATGATCCGGGCGGATCACGGCGACTGGGGCTCACCGCCGTTGGACTTCGGATCTACCATGTGGGGGAGGGGGGCGGAACTTTCAACGGCGTAACCTATGGCAACGGGGTGGCCACGTTTACGAACAACCCGGCGTCTGGGAATTTTATCGGGGGAATGAATGGGGCCACGCTCAACGCGGCGGGTGTCGCCGTTTCCTCCGTGTCGGCCGCTCGAAGTTCCTTGACCGCCATCGACTACGCGATCCGGAGCCTTTCGCTCTATCGCGCCAGAATCGGCTCCTCGGCCAACCGGCTCGAGCGGACGATCTCAAACTCCGAAGTGACCGTGAGAAATGTTTCGGCGAGCGAGAGCTTCATCCGGGATACCGACTTCGCCCACGAAACGGCGAACCTGGTCCGATCGCAGGTTCTCGCCCAAGCGGGCGCGGCGGCCCTCGCGCAGGCGAACTTGATTCCTCAATCCGTTCTCACACTTCTAGGCTAAAAGTCAGCCCATGGTGTTACCTCCTCCCCCCGCCCCGTCCAAGATCTGAGATCTTAGATTTCAAATCTCAAATCGTAGGAAGGGGTGGGGGGTGCCTTTTTTTCCCCCGAGAGACCACCCACCTGCACTCAGCCTCCCCAGCACTGGACCCAGTGGTCTCCTACAGGACAGCGCCTTGCCGCCGATAGCTGAAAACGCTCCGAGTTGGTATAGTCGCCGCCGATTGAGATGAGTACAGAATCCCGACTGCGATCCCACTATTGCGGCGACCTTCGGAGCGAACATCTTGGACAAGATGTCACTCTCATGGGATGGGTCCACTCCGTCCGCGATCACGGCGGGATCCTTTTCATCGATCTCCGCGACATCCACGGGGTGGTCCAACTCGTCTTCAGTCCGGAGGGCGATCCGGCCGTATATCAGGTCGCACAAAGGCTGCGGAGTGAATTTGTCATCTGTGTACTGGGCTCGGTCGCGAAGAGACCCGCGGGCACTGAAAACGCGGGACTGCCCACGGGTCAGGTCGAAGTCCACGTGAGCCGGGCGGAGGTCCTGAACGAATCCAAACCTCTGCCGTTCACCGTGGACGACGACGTGAATGTCTCCGAGAACACCCGCCTCCAGTACCGCTATCTCGATTTGCGGCGCCCCCGGATGCAACGCATCCTGATGGCCCGACACCGCATGGCTCAGGCCATCCGTGAATACCTCAGCGCGCAGGATTTCCTGGAAATTGAAACGCCCATGCTGTCCAAAAGCACACCCGAGGGCGCAAGGGATTTCCTTGTCCCGAGCCGCCTCTCTCCCGGCGCTTTCTACGCGCTGCCTCAATCCCCACAGCTGTACAAACAAATCCTGATGATGAGCGGCCTCAATCGCTACTTCCAGATCGTCCGCTGTTTCCGCGACGAAGATCTCCGAGCCGACCGGCAACCCGAGTTCACCCAGCTGGACATCGAACTTTCCTTCACCGAGCCGGAGGAGATCTATCGGATCATCGAGGGCTTGATGCAAGCGGTTCTGGAGCGGGTTTTCGGGCGAATGGTGTCCATACCCTTTCCCCGGTTGAGCTATCAGGAAGCCATCGACCGGTATGGCAAGGATGCTCCCGATCTCCGATACGGACTCCAGTTGCAGATTCTCGGCTCGGTCTTCGCCAAGACAGGATTCAAGATTTTCAAGGAGACGCTCGCGAAAGGGGGCTCCGTACGGGGCTTCTGCGCGCCGGCGAAAAAGGCCTGGAGCCGCGCTGATTTCGACCGCAAAACGGAGTGGGTGAAGGAGTTCGGCGCGAAAGGGCTCGTCTGGCTCACCCATGAGAAAGGCGGATGGGCCGGCCCCGTCGCCAAGTTCCTCAGCGCCGAAGAATCGGCGGCCCTGAAAGGTATCTTCCGTCCCGGTGAGGGAGATACGGTGTTCGTGGTCGCCGATCGCGCTCCACTGGCGGCCAATGTGCTCGGCCGGCTTCGGGAGGAAATCGCGAAGGAATTGGACCTCGTTCCAAAGAACGATCTCCAGCTCGCGTGGATCACGGACTTTCCGATGTTTGAATTCAGCGAAGAGGACAAGCGTTGGGTGGCGATGCATCATCCGTTCACCGCGCCAAAGTGGGAGGATCTGGATCGGATGGAAAAAGACCCCGGTTCGGTGAAGGCTCAGGCCTACGACCTCGTTCTGAATGGAACGGAAATCGGCGGGGGGAGCATCCGAAACCATCGGAGCGACGTCCAATCCCGGGTATTTGACACGTTGGGGCTGAAGCCGGATGAGGCTCGGGCGAAATTCGGCTTCCTCCTGGAGGCGCTCCAGTACGGGGCGCCGCCGCATGGCGGCATTGCGTTCGGTCTGGACCGAATCACCATGCTTCTCACCGGTTGCGAGTCGATCCGAGATACCATTGCGTTTCCCAAGACTCAGAAAGGGACCTGTCTTCTGACCGACGCGCCCAGCCCCGTGGACGAAAAACAACTTCGGGAGATCCACATTCGAACCCTGCTTTGAAATGAGCTCCATCGCCGTACTGGGCGCCGGGAGCTTCGGCACGGCTCTCGCCTATCTGCTCGGCTCCAAGGGCTTGGAGGTCAGGCTTTGGTGTCGTCGGAAAGACCAGGCGGAATCCATCCGGCAATCGCGCCGAAACCCCGACTACCTGGCCGATACGATTCTGCCGGCGAGTGTGGCGTCGACTTCGGACTTGGCCGCCGCCGTTCGGGGTGTCGAAACGGTCGTGCTGGTCACGCCCACGCACTCGCTACGGGAGACGATACGAACCGGGGGCGGATCGCTGGATGGGGCGAAGACGATTGTGTGCGCTTCGAAAGGAATCGAAAACGAAACCTTCCTGACGCCCACGCAAATCGTTCGATCGCTCCTTCCCGGATCGGATCGGCGCGTCGCCGCGCTTTCAGGCCCCAGCTTTGCCAAGGAAATCGTGCGCGGCGTTCCGACGGCCGTGACCATTGCCTCTCTGGCGCCGGAGACGGCGAAAGAGATGCAGGCCCTGTTCCGGACGCCCACGTTCCGGACCTACACTTCGGGAGATCTGGTGGGGGTCGAACTGGGGGGCGCCATGAAGAACGTGATCGCCATCGCGGCGGGGATTTGCGACGGCCTTCAATTCGGTCACAACGCGCGCGCCGCGCTCATTACGCGGGGCTTGGCGGAAATTACCCGAATGGCCGTGCGTCTCGGCGCCGAACCGCTTACGCTGGCAGGGCTCTCCGGACTGGGCGATCTCGTGCTGACCTGCACGGGCGATCTGAGTCGAAATCGCACGGTGGGCCTCCGGTTGGGTCAGGGGGAATCGTTGGACGCGATCGTCAAAGGCATGCACATGGTCCCACCACCCGCAACAGGCCGCGGGGCGGCCTCCCGGCCACTCGGTTCGCCTGGCGAAACGGTTGCAGGTGGTGCGATGGTGGCGGAGGGCATACACACCGCCCGTTCGGCCCGCCACTTCAGCCGGAAGCAGGGGGTGGAGCTTCCGATCACGGAGAAAGTTTACGAAGTGCTGTACGAGGGACTCCCGCCGCGCCGGGCCGTCGAAGAGCTCATGGGGCGGGAACTGAGGGCGGAAAGTACCGGCTGACGATTTCTGCGAAGCGGTCGGCGAACGCCGATTTCGGGAGGACCTCGCCACAACCCTGTTCTTTGGCCTTTTTCTTCTGCTCCGTCTGGACGTGCGAAAAAAAGGCGACCACGGGAAGATCCGGTCGCCCCGAAGACGCTCTCAGACGGGTGACCGGATCCGAATCGTTCGAGGTGAAACAGCCCAGGTCGAGTACGGCGAGTTGCGGCGGCGGACCTTTGGGCAGGGCTGAGAGGCTCGGTACACGCACGATCGCCATTCCCTGCTTCTCCGCGACGCTCCTGAGCTTCGAGTAGTAGAACAAATCCTGCGTCAGAACCCAGATCATTTCTCTTCTCCGCTTGCTTCACGGTAGGCCGGTTGGGGCTCGAGAGCAAGCCAGGCCTTTGAGCCGAACTTCATCCGAAGTGTCAACTTTACTTGCAAAACTTAAAGTAAAATGCTAACATTCCAACATGGCGCAGAGGGTGGAAGGATTCCTGAACCAGCTTTCCAACGCTCAGCCGCTCATCCAAAGGCCCCGCGAGGAAACGCTCCCCACCGATCTCAATCGACCCACCGCGGGCCCGGCTGTTCGGAAACGACCTGCCGGCGCCGAGGGCGAGCCTGCGCCGAAGCCTCAGAAGGGGGTATCCCCCGAACTCATCGTTTCGCTGCGGCCGCGGCAGGCGGAAGCCCCTGCGGAAGGAGGCGAGCTCGGTCTGGCCCGCGCGCGAGCGGCCTTGGTGGCCTTGGTCGAGCGCCCGGCTCCTTTTGAGAGAATCTCCGAGGTTGAATTCGACGCGGCCAGGGTAAGAGATATCCTCATCCATGTTCGGGAACCGGTTTCCGAGTCGGAGTCAAAGGCAGTGATCGAGAAGCTGTCCCGGATCGAGGGGAGGGAGGCGCCCACACCGGAGGCGCCGAGAAGCCGTGAGGCTGAAGCCGGTGCAGCGCGGGTTGGGGCGAGAACCAGAGAGGCCGTACCTCAACCTGAGCGCAATCCTTTTGTTCGAGGGCCGGTGGCCGAGCGATTGGGCGTGGTTGAGAAGCCACCCGAAGCCGTAAATCGGCCTATCGAAGTTGAAGAAGCCCCTCAGCGGCCGGCTGCACCCCGTCGTTTGCCGGTGAACGCGGAGGCCGAGCGACCCGCTCCACCCGTGCCCGAGCGGGCTCCCGCGGTTGTGGAGGAGCGCCCACGTCGCGAGCCGGAAACTCCGGCGCCGGGACCCCGGCTCCAGGAGGCTCTGCAGCAGTCCGTGGCTTCCGCCAGCGTCCGCGAAAACGTTTCCGGCCTGGGCGATATCCGGCCGACAGCCGGACGTTAGGCCACTTCCGCCCGTCTGCCTTAATCCACTATCGGCCCGGTCTCAGGTTGCCGATCAGATCGACGAGGAGCGCCGTCATTTCCGGCAGATTTCCCGAAAGGTCGGTATCGGAAGCGCCGATCAGTTTTCGAAAGGAGCGATACAGGTCTGAAAGCTCGGTGAACGGTGTGCCGGGGCGGCTCTCGACGGCCCGCACGAGTTCATCCAGGATCGCTTCGATTTTCTCGCGAAGATCGGAATGAACCCCGGGGGAGGCATTAAGCACGGTCTGGAGTTGGAGCAGCAAGCGGGCCAGCTCCTCGTTCAGGATACCGAAAACGTATTCAGGGGGGGCCGAGCGGAGTTGAGTGTCGAGGTAGCGCAGCGATTCGCGCCGGTGGGCGGCAGGAGGCCGGGGGGGGGACGGTTCGTTCCCTATGTTTCGAGGATTTCTTTTTCTTTGCTCTTGAGCGTTTCGTCAACTTTGTGGATCTCGTCGTCCGTCAACTTTTGAAGCTCGTTGAGAAAGCGTCGCAGGTCGTCCTCGGGGAGTTTGCCGTCCTTCTTGCGCTTCTCCAGGGCCTCCTTGGCGTCCCTCCGCGCGTTTCGCATGGAAACCCGGCATTCTTCCGCGTGCTTGTGCGCGAGCTTTACGAAATCCTGGCGCCGTTCCTGAGTCAGCGGAGGGATGGACACGCGCATGATTTGACCGTCGGTCGTGGGCACGAGTCCGAGATTGGAATTGATGATGGCTTTCTCGATGAAGGGAACCGCCTTCTTGTCCCAGGCCTGAATGGTAATCATGCGCGCCTCGGGTACGGCGAGTGTGGCCACCTGGTTCAGCGGGAGGTGGCTGCCGTAGTATTCCACGCGGATATTGTCGAGAAGAGCGAGGGAGGCGCGTCCGGTGCGGAGGCCGGCTAGTTCCTTCCTGAGTGCTTCGGCCGCCTTGTCCATCTTGTCGCGGGCGACCTTGTTTTCATCCGCCGTCGCTTGTGTGGGACTGGCCATCGAAGATTATTGTACTACGAAACCGGGCCTTTGGAAGTCATTTCCGGATTCACGCGGCTTCGGAAACCCGCGTGGTGTTCTACCCGTTGTAGACGAGCGTGCCGATCGGCTCCCGATGCACCACGCGCTTGAGGTTCCCCTTTTTCCGGATGTTGAACACAATGATCGGGATCGAATTTCCCATGCAGAGAGATACGGCAGTGGCGTCCATCACCTGGAGACCCTTCTTGAGCACGTCCATGTAAGTCAGTTTCGTATACTTCTTCGCGTTCTTGTTCTTGAACGGATCGCTGTCGTACACGCCTTCCACCTTGGTCGCTTTGAGAATAATTTCGGCGTGGATTTCCTGGGCCCGGAGGCTGGCCGCGGTGTCCGTGGTGAAGAAGGGATTGCCCGTTCCCGCGGCGAAGATGACCACACGGTTCTTTTCCAGATGTCGGATGGCGCGGCGGCGGATGTACGGCTCGGCCACGCGGTCCATGTGAAGGGCGGTCTGTACGCGCGTATACACGCCCTTCTTCTCCAGCAGGTCCTGGAGGGCGAGACTGTTGATGACCGTGGCCAGCATGCCCATGTAGTCCGCGGTGGCCCGCTCAATCCCCCCGGCCTTGTCGGATGTTCCTCGAAAAATGTTGCCGCCTCCGAGGACGATGGCCGTCTGAATGCCTTCGGAGTAGACGCCCTTGATTTCATCGGAGATGGATTCCATCGCCCGGTGGCTGATGCCGTAGCCTCCCTCTTCCGCAAGGGACTCCCCGGTGAGCTTGAGGAGGACCCTCTTGTAAGGTGGGGAGCTACCCACGCGTGGATTCGCCGAGCTCGAAACGAACGAAGCGGCGGACGACGATGTTCTCGCCGAGTTGAGCGATGCTCTGCTTGATGTAGTCGGTGACGGAAATGTTGGGGTCCTTGATGTAGGGCTGATCCAAAAGGCAGACATCCTGAAAGAACTTGACGAGCTTGCCCTCGATGATCTTTTCTACGACCTGGGGCGGCTTCCCCGAGGCGGCGGCCTCTTTCCGCAGGATGGCCTTCTGATCTTCCAGAGCGGGGGCGGGAACGTCCGTGCGGGAAACGTAGAGGGGGTTGGACGCGGCCACCTGCATCGCGATGTCTTTGGCCACGGCCTGGAAGTTCGGGGTGCGCGCCACGAAGTCGGTTTCGCAGTTCACTTCCACCAGGACGCCGATCTTGCCGCCGGCGTGAACATAGTTGCCGACCAAGCCCTCCGACGCCACACGCTGAACTTTTCGCTCGGCGCGGGCAAGGCCCTTTTCGCGGAGATAGCGGGTGGCTTTGTCGACGTCCCCCTGCATTTCGGCCAGCGCCTTTTTGCAGTCCATGATGCCGGCGCCGGTCTTCTCGCGCAGTTCCCTGATCCGATCGACTTCAGACGCAGCCATGGGAGGAATGAGGGGGCTAGGACTTACGCGGCTCTTGCTTCTCGTCGTACGCGGCGATCAGCTCCTCGATCGTACGGCGCATCCGCACCTTGCCGCGCTCCACTTTGACGCCGGCGATGGTCGTCTGAGCGACCTGGACCTCGGGCTCGGCGGTCTGCCGCTGCTCGTGCATGCTCTTCTCCAGCGCCAGCCGTCCGTCGGAAATGGCTTCGCCGATGCGGGTGAGGAAAAGCCGGATGGATCGGACCGAATCATCATTGGCAGGGATGGGATAGGCCATTTCGTCGGGGTCGCTGTTCGTGTCGGCCAACGCCACCACCGGGATGGAGAGGCGGTGGGCCTCCTGAATGGCAATGTGTTCCTTCTCGCTGTCGACTACCACGAGCGCTCCGGGCAGCTTGTCCATGTTGAGAATGCCCTCCAAGGCGCTCTGCATCTTGTCCCGCTTGAGGATCATGCGGCGGACTTCCTTCTTCGTGAACGCGGGACTGAACCCTTCTTTTTCCATTCGCTCAAGCGCCTTGATCTGTTCGACGCATTTCTTGATCGTGTTGAAATTCGTTAGCGTGCCTCCGACCCACCGGAGATTGACGTACGGCATGTCGTGGGCTTTCGCGATCTCGCCGACGATCATCTGCGCCTGGGGCTTTGTTCCGATGAGGAGGACCTTCTCGCCCCGGGCTACAATATGACCGACGAAATTGCAGGCTTCCTTGCAAAGGTCGATGGTCTTATTGACGTTCAGGATGTGGATGCCCCGCTTGGCGCCGTAGATGTAAGGGGCCATCTTGGGGTTCCACTTTTGGGTCGGGTGACCCAGGTGGACGCCCGCTTCAATGAGCTCAGTGACCGTCAATTCCGCCATAAGCGCGCCCCTGTATAGCACACCCCGAAACGGAGTGCAAAACCCGGTAAGTTATGGAACGAGGGGGTCGGTCCGCCCCCAGGAGGAGGGGGAAGACCCCATGGTCAGGAGGAGCGAGCCGCCGGAGGCGAGGTCCGCGTGGCGAAACCACGGCTCGCGAAGCGGCCTGCCATTGAGCGAAGCGGACCGAATGTAAAGATTTTCCGGAGAAGCGTTCCTAGCCTCGATGACAAAGTTCCCGTCGGGGAGGTGCAGGACGCTTCGGCCGAACACCGGACTGCCGATGAGGTAGACGTCGGTCCCGGCGAGCGGATAGATGCCCATTGCGCTGAAGACGTACCACGCAGAGAGAGTGCCCGCGTCATCGTTCCCGGGAAGGCCGTCCGGCCCGTCGGTGTACTTGGTGTCCATGATCCACCGAATCCATCTCGGGGCGAGATCCGGGCGGCCGGCGAGCGTGTACATGTAGGCGGCGTGGATGTCGGGTTCGTTGCCGTGCCAGTAGTAGGGATCGGGCATGGGGTAGGGGGTTCCGCCGAGGGGGATGACCGCCGCGGGATTTTCCACGGAGGATTGGAAAAAGGTGTCGAGCTTCCGGAGCATCGCGTCGCGGCTGCCGAAGAGTTGGATGAATCCGGACACGTCGTAGGGAACGAGCCAAAGATATTGCCAGGCATTGCCTTCGACGTAGTGGTCTTGGAGGATTCCCGCCGGATTGAATTTGTCCGGGTCGGCCCATGAACCGGATGTCGTTTTGGGCCGGAAGAACTGGGTGTCATCGTCCCACTGGTTTCGATAGGTTTGTGATCGTTCGAGATAGGTGGCGTGGTCGGATTCCAGACCCAAGGCCCTGGCCATTCGAGCAATCGCGTAATCGGCATAGGCGTATTCGAGAGTGAGTGAGACCGACCCGCCCATTTTGTCGGCTGGACAGAAACCGGCCGCGAGGCAGTCCTTGATTCCGCCACGCGGGCCATCCGTTCCCGCCGATTTTTTCATGCCTTCGTAGGCCAGGGCCGAGTCGAATTCGCGAATGCCCTTCAGGTAGCTTTCGGCGATCACGATATCGGCCGGGGTGCCCACCATCGTGCCCGCTTCGCTCGATGCGAGCGGCCACCGAGGGAAGTTGCCGTGCTGCTCGTACATCTTGACCAGCGTTACCACCATCTCACGTTGCCGATCGGGGGCGAGCAGGGTCAGGAGCGAGTGGAGCGTGTGGTACGTATCCCACAGCGAGAAATCGGTGTAGTAGCGGAAACCGTCCGCCTGATGGATTTGCTTGTCGAGGCCGACGTACCGCCCGTCCACGTCGGTAAAGAGCGTGGGCATGAGATTCGAGTGGTAGAGGGCGGTGTAGAAAATCGTGCGTTCGCGCTCGGAACCGCCGGTGGCTTCAATTCCACCCATGATCTTGCTCCACGCGTTTTCGGCGGCTGCGCGTATTTCTTCAAACGATTTCCCGGCGATCTCCCGCTCGCGGTTGAGCCGCGCCTGTTCCACGCTGACGTAGGAAAGTCCAACCTGTGCCTCGACGGTCGTGGCCCCGGTCACTTCGAATCCCAGGTAGGCGCCGGCATCGCTGCCGTTCTCGAGGACTTCGAAGCCGGATTGACCGGGCAGGAGTTCGCCCTTGTTCCACAGGCTGTATTCTATAATGGGCCGGTTGAACTGGGCCGAAAAATACACGTGGAAGATGGGCCCAAAGTCCCCCTTGTTGATCATCCAGCCGGAGATGTCACGATCACCAGGAGAGATGTCGATGCGAGCGCCCCGGCACTCACCGGTTCCCAACGTGTGGCAGACATCGATCAGGACCACCGGCGGCGCTCCGGCCGGAAAAGTGTATCGATGGGCCGCGCTTCTTTCCGAGGCGGTGAGTTCGACCCGGATCCCGCTGTCCTCCAGAGTCACGGCGTAGTATCCCGGACGCGCGGCTTCGGTGCTGTGGGAGAATCGGCTCTGGTAGCCGATTTCGTTTGTCTTGGAGACGTCCATTCCCACCGTGGGCATGAACAAGATGTTCCCGTAGTCCGCAACTCCCGTGCCCTCCATGTGCGTGTGGCTGAATCCCTGGATGAAGGTATCGGGGTACCAGTATCCGGCGGCATGGGCGAAACCGATCGCCGCGAGATCGCCCGACGTGTCGGGTCCCACTTTGACCATTCCGAACGGCATTGTTGCCCCGGGAAATGCATTTCCTTGGGCGAATCCGGCCCCGCCGCTCCCGATGAGCGGATTTACATATTCGATGGCCGGCTTGGCAAGTGGCTGAGCAATTGGTGCTTGGACGGCTTCAGAGTTGCAGGCCGCGCAAAAGATGACCACCTCAGCCAAGTGGACTCGACGCGTCCCCATCTCTTACGTGTACCACAATCAGGCGCATCCTCCGAGAGCGATAAGTGCCCATCCCAAAACGTATCGCGGACCCTGAAGGGCCCGCTACGGAGAAGCTGTTTTTCGCCTGTAGCGGAGCCTTTAGGCTCCGCGAATCCCGCTCCGGTTCTGTCGGGTTTTGGGATAGGTTCTGAGCTCGACTTTTGCCATTTTTCCATGCTGTGTGAACATCGCTTAGAATCTCGCTCGGATGGGAAGGTATCTTCAGACACCGCTCAAGAATGGCAAAAGTCGAGCTTAGAGCCTCTGACAGAATGCCGCTTCGTAGGGGAGCATCTTCAGATGCTCCCAATACGGGCGGATCTAAAGATCCGCCCCTACGAATTGCTCCCTCTTTCGGGAGGGCCTGAAGGCCCTCCCCTTTCTCTGAAAGCGGCTGCCTTGTCAACCTATACGTTTCTCCTTTTTCTTCTTCCTCCCGGTCGTTTGAATCAGGGTCTCATCTATCTCTTCGCCGTCAAA